>JARGGF010000921.1 GCA_029210905.1 Bacteroidales bacterium
CCACCAGGCAACCATCAATCTTGCATTTGACGGGACTGATTTTGATAATGATATCACTAATTTTAATATTACAGTACTTGCCACGGAGTTATCCGGCGATGAAAATCTTACTAGTAATAATCTGACTATTGATGCAGTGAATGAAGAAGGTCCAATAGCAACTCTTTCATCTGTTAGCGAATTGAGAGAGAATAGTCTGGATGGTGCTGTTGTAAAAGTGACTCTTACGAATGAAGTTTTTGCATCGGATTGTGCAGTTTGTGATAATTTTGAATTGTGTAATATCCCTGAAGGGGTTGGCTTGCTGGAGGTAGAACGCAATTCTGATACAGAAGTGGAAATTACTCTTTCTTTTGATGGAACTGACTTTGATGAAGATAGTATTAATTTTTGTGTAAGGGTTAAAGCAAATGCAATAGGTGGAAGTGTTGATTTATTATCAAGCAAAGCTACTATCTATGCAGACATGGAAAGCAATATTGTAAATATTGATAATAACCAAAATTTAAAAATTTATCCAAACCCTGTTAATGACCATGTAACACTTGAGTTTAAATCAGCATCAGAGCGTAAGATTAGTCTACAACTTATCGATTTAACAGGAAAAAAAATAATGGAGAAAGAATTTTGCGGAGGTGCATTATATCTTGAAAAAACGCTTAATCTTAGTGACCTAAAAAAAGGCAACTATTATTTAGTGGTTCATCAGGGAGAGAAAAGAACAATAACTTCAGTAGTCAAACAATAGGCAATAACATTTTTATTATAAGAAAGAAGTATCAGGAATGGTGCTTCTTTTTTATTTTTGAGGTAATTGAATAACAGGTATTTTAGCAGTTTAAAAAACTCATTATTACAGAATATTATGTACATTTCCTGGAACGACTTTGAAAAAATTGAATTAAGAGTTGGTACCATCACTGATGCTGTGCCTTTTCCTGAAGCCAGAAAGCCTGCTTATAAACTAAAGATTGACTTTGGAGAATTAGGCGTCAAAAAATCTAGTGCTCAAATCACCGATTTATATACAGCAGATGAACTTGTTGGAAAACAGGTGATTGCTGTTGTTAATTTTCCCCCAAAACAAATTGGCCCTTTTATTTCGGAGTGTCTGGTTACAGGTTTTGCAAATGAAAATAATCAAATAGTACTCGCAATACCAGACAGTAAATTACAAAATGGGGCCAAATTGTTGTAAAACTTAATGAAATATTTCTATCTTAACACGCAATTTGTAAATTTGACTTTTATATGTAAAAGTGATTTTTTTGATGCAATTTTAAAGGGAATTAGAATTTTATGTTCAACATTTCATTAGTTAAAACTATCTTTTTAATAAAAATATAAAAAAAAACAAATGATAAAAAGGTTCGCGATTCTGGGAGCTCTTATGATACTATTAATTGGCTCCATGCATGCGCAAGATTCAACAAAAACAAGCTCAAAAAAAATTATTCTAAAATACGATATCAAACGTGAGATTGGTCCTGCCATCTGGAGACAGACCATGCAGGCTTTTGAAGAAGCCGATAAGGTAAAAGCAGATTATATCCTTATCCATATGAATACCTATGGTGGGTTGGTTGATGCTGCTGACTCCATCCGTACAAAAATTTTAAACAGTGAAATTCCTGTTTTGGTTTTTATTGATAACAATGCTGCATCTGCAGGTGCTTTAATATCAATAGCTTGTGACAGTATCTATATGCGTCCGGGTGCTAATATTGGTGCCGCCACGGTGGTAAATCAAACAGGAGAGGCAGTGCCCGATAAATACCAATCGTATATGCGCAGTACCATGAGAGCAACTGCTGAGGCACACGGAAAAGATACCATTATTTCAGGAAAGGATACTACCTATCGTTGGGTACGTGATCCCAGGATTGCCGAAGCTATGGTTGATCCCCGGAAATATGTCGAAGGTGTTTCTGATTCAGGTGAAGTGCTTACATTTACCGCTAATGAAGCCATGATGAATGGTTATTGCGAAGGTATTGCTGAAAATATTGAAGAGGTTCTAAAAGTTGCCGGTATATCTGACTATGTTATTGAAGAATATGAACCCAGCAGCCTCGAAAAGATCATGGGCATTCTGGTAAGCCCTTATTTACAAGGCATTCTTATAATGATTATTATTGGAGGAATTTACTTTGAGCTACAGACTCCAGGTATCGGATTCCCTTTGGCTGCTGCTGCATTTGCTGCAATTTTATATTTTGCCCCTCTTTATCTTGAAGGAATAGCAGAACACTGGGAGATTTTAATCTTTTTTGTTGGAATTGGCTTGCTATTGGTAGAGATTTTTGCAATTCCGGGATTTGGGGTTTTTGGTATTTCAGGAATTATTCTGGCAGTATTAGGGCTTGCATTAAGCATGTCTGGTAGTGAGGTATTTAATTGGGATGGTGAGTTAACTTTAAACCTGGCACCACTTATGCGCTCTTTACTTATTGTTATGGTTTCTGTTTTCCTTTCGGTCACTTTGTCCCTGATATTTAGTCAACAATTGGTAAAAACCAACTTGTTCAGCAAAATTGCCTTAAATACTACACAACAGACCAATGAAGGTTTTTTAGGCGTTAAGGGGGAAAATATCATCATGGTCGGCAAAAAGGGAGTTGCCTACACCATGTTAAGACCAGGAGGGAAAGTTGAGGTTGATGGTGAAATATATGATGCTAAGGCAATTACAGGTTATATTGATAT
>JARGGF010000922.1 GCA_029210905.1 Bacteroidales bacterium
TTAGTGGTTTAGTGGCATATTTCCTTTTGCCACTAAGGCACAAAAACACAAAATTGCACAAAACAAAAAGTAAAAATTCCACAATCTACTGATAAACAATCTAATATGCATGTTGCTTGTACGCGCAAAACTTTAGTAAATACGACGATGAAAATAAATGTAGAAAGTGCGACCAACAGCATATATACGTATATACTTAAGGGTGAAGAAACAAACAAATCTGCTAAGCTAAATCAACGAAAAATTGCTCATTATCAACAATAATGTACCACGGAATAGCTTGTAAATGAATGACTTGTTAATTAATTAAATTACGAAATGATCGTACAGCTTAATATCCAGGTTAATGCAAATGTCCTTTTCGTAACCACTTATCTTTAGAACTTGTATTGCAAGCCTATACCTACCGTTGGCCCAACATAATCTTCAAAAATTACAGCACCAATACCAAAATCCAACCCAAAATGCCTGGTAAAGAAAATATCACCCCCAATATAAAACGCACCATAAACATCGGCTGCCAGCTCAGTATAATAGCTTTGGTTGTTGTCCAGGCCTTCATTTTTATACATAAAATAACCAAACTGAGGATTTAAATACAGCCATTTATAAAAATAATATTTTATTCCGGCGGATGCATTAATGTCATTTTCAAAGGTAGTACCCACACCAAAGTGATAGGCAAGGCCTAATTTATTACTGGTTTTATACTGAACCTTCAAACCATAACCACCATAAGGGGTTCCGGCACCAATACCCAAACTATAATATTTACCAGGGTTGAGCCTGAAGCTACTCTCAGCCGTATTGTTCTGATTATTCACATCAGCAGGAACAATGGTATCCTGGGCAATTATACATATTAAGGATGAAAACAGGAAAGCCAGGGTTAGGATGTTACGTTTTTTCATAGCGTTTTTGCTTTAGTTTATTAGTTATTTTAGAATTTTTATTAACAGGCTTTTGATAATTATACTTATTTCAACATATTTTTATGATGGATAAGTAAGCCAGTCCATATCTATTTACGCAATGAAAGTAAATTTATTGCTCAAATTTTCCAAAAAGTTTTTAGAATATTTTAGGGTTGAAGTTGAAACAATGAAAAATTGGCATTATAAAAAGAAAAAAGAGAATGGCGAGCAATTAATTGCAGTTTTCCTTTTTTTGGTTTAAATCTACTAATAACCAAAAACTTTCTATGTTATTAGCTTGAATTTTCGTTTTATAGTTGAATGTTTATTTCTTTTTCTTCATACCGAAAAGCGGTGCAATCAAGATGGGCTATATATCAAGTAAAACACCTGTTATAAAGAGTAACAAACTAATTATCAGTTAAAAGTATTTTTCCTTTCAATATATCGTTAACGAAAATTTCTTTTACTCTTTTTGATTCCTCAAAAATGGGACTATGTGCAGAATGTTTAAAAGAATAAAAACCTTTCAGTGGTGCATTAAGCTCCTCAAAATATTTTTTTGCAAGGGAGTAAGAAACCGTATAGTCATATATACCGTGAAAAAAATACACAGGGATTTTAACTTCACTCACTTGTTTGACCAAATCCGTGGTAATTATTTCACCCCACAAGGGATGGACACCTGATTTAGCTTTGCCTCGCCATAAATTAAATTTTTCCTTTAATGTATACTCTCTGAAGGTCAATGAAGGGATAAACACACCTGTAATTATAGAATTCATCTCATGGGTAGTGCCAATTCCAAGACTGTGCATTGCCTTATCACGCAACTTGAGGTATTCATCAGGAATACTGTCTGTTACAGAAGAGGCTTCAAGTTTCCCTACCATTTTAGTGTTTCCTACATCCATGTATTTCCTAAGCATATATTCATAAGCCATCTTTTCTGATTTGAATTGGTCCGACATTTGGCCAACACCTATATAGGCATGATATAGTTCCGGTGCTTCTGATGCTGCACAGATTCCAAAAAAGGTTCCACCCGACCGCCCCATGAGATAAATCTTTTCCTGCCCAAAACGGTTTCGCAGATAATTTGTTACCTCTTTTGTGTCGGATATCAGTTGATCCAGGTTCATGGATTCCTTGGGTATATTGGCACTGTATGACAGACCTGAGCCACGTTGGTCCCACCACACTACTGTGAAATATTCTTCGAGCCCGGTCGGATACTTTCGGGTTAAAAAATAATCAGGTATCCCCCCATGAAGATAAAGAAGAACAGGATTTCTCAGGTTTTTACTTTTGATAAACATCCCCTGTTGGATACCTCCAATTGTAATAAAAGTTTTTTCGGAAACGCTGTTATCCAAAGGGTTCCCTTCACTATCTAAAAATGGCTCCGACTGCCCGGGACTATAGATATACAATACAATGAACAATAGGAGTAATGAACCCAGAAAAACTGAGAATAAAATGGCTAAAATCTTAATAAATAATTTCATGGTGATATAATAAAACATTACAGAAACACAGTAAAATAATAAATTGGCTTCCAAACTTAAAACAAACCTAAACCGCTAAAATCGTGTTATAATTTTGCATTTTTAATTGGATGTTTTATTTACTGAAACAAATTTAAGAGCAACTTTCCGGAAGAAAAAGAAAAAAACGATGAGGGCTTATAAATAGAGGGTGAGTAAGCAATTTTACTTTATGAATTTTTCATATCATTAATTCCAGCACTGTTTTCAAGGAAAACCAGAATTTGCCATTTTATATGCATAA
>JARGGF010000923.1 GCA_029210905.1 Bacteroidales bacterium
AAGTGGATTTCTTCATAAATTTTGTTTTACACACTTATATTTAGTTTTATATCAATAACTTATATTAGCCACTAACTATTTTATAGTCAGCAGGTTTTGATAGTCAATATTAGCAACTTTTAGAATTGTTTCAAAATCATCTTCAATAGTCAATCAGAAAAAAAGCGCGATGATTTAAAATTGATAATAATCAATTCGCCAATTTGAATAGAAAGTGTTATGCTGTTTCTATGGATTTGTTACCGAAAGCCTTTTAGCTATTATTCTATATTATCCAATTTTTCCTGAGCAGCCTCCACTTTAGCTTTTGCCGTTTTCAGGGAAGTTTCGCCAGCCTTTTTTGATGTCTTTCCTTTTGATAAATTGGAATTTCCAGTGCTCATTTTTTTGTTTGCAGCAGTGATATTAGCATTAACTTCTTTAATATCAGCTTTATACTGAGCATCAATTGCTTTTAGTTCATTTCGGGCCTCAGTTGCAGCGGTTTTATCTTTACCACCAATTTTCTTATCAAGAGGTTTTTTCTGATTTGCATAAGCTTTTTCGATTGCTTTTTTATCAGTTTCAAGCTGTTTTAACTCTGATTTGGCTTCATCAATCATGGTGGTACCGGAATCAATTAATGAATCGGCTTTTGCAATCTGGCCTTCAACTTTAGCCAAATTGGCCTCAGCTTTTTCAAGGTTAGTTGTAGCCATTTGCCTTTTATCAGGTTTTGCCTGGGCACTTGCATAATTTGGCATTGTTACAATTAAAATACCCAATAATGCGAAAGAAAAAACATTTAATACCTTGGCACTTGTATTAAAATTTCTGTGTTTTAAGAATGTATTTTTTTTCATTTTGTTTAATAATTTTAGTTAAACTATTTCTAAAAGCTCAAAAGTTATGTGTATTAATGCAAAATAATTATGTTACACATGAAAAAGTTCATACGTTTTATTAATTATCCAGATTAAAGATACAAATTGTTATTTAATAAAAAAAACTTTGAAACTATGCAAATGCAGTATCTAAACCCAGGGGGATTACATTTAAATGTTTTATCTGCGAAAAAAGTAATAGTGTGGAGTATTTATTAATCAACTACATTTACTCAATATTATAAAGATTTTTTATCATTAATATACCTGTTGAATATCAAAATCTTAAATATTGAGTTGCGATTTGAAATAATTCTTGACAAAAGCAAATTATAAATGCGATTGCCCTGTATCTAAACCTTTAGTGAACCCCTGAACCCCCTTGAAGCATAATAAGATTCAGCCCCATTATGATACATAAAAACAGTATTGTAGCGTCGATCACAAAATATAGCGCCACCTAATTTTCTGATATCGGAAGGTGTTTTCACCCAGCTGGAAGTTTTTAAATCAAATTTTCCCAGTTGCTGTAAACCCCGATACTGTTCTTCAGTCAGTATCTCAATGCCCATGGCACCAGCCAGTTCAATGGCGCTGTTTACAGGTTTGTGCTCTTTTCTTGATTCAAGCGCTTCGCCATCGTAACATAAGCTTCTTCTGCCTTTGGGGCTTTCCGCAGAACAATCATAGAAAATATAATCGCCCGTTTTGTTATCATACCCAACTACATCCGGTTCGCCGCCTGTAGATTCCATTTCATTTAAGGACACAAGTTTTTCAATATCAGCATCCAGCTTTGCTTGTATTTTGGCCCATTCAAGATTTTTGTGGCGATCCATGTTTTTTTCAAAACGGGTTTTTAATGCAGTAATTAGATCTTTACGCTGCTGCGGCATCAATGTTTTTTTATTTTCCATAGTTTTTTGTTTTATTTTAATGTGCTAATAATGACATACATACGGATTAAAATCTCTTCCATTTTATTAGGATTCCTCACAACACAAGGCTTGAGGTAGCTGAATTAAAATTTTGCTAAACACACAAGCCCTGAAGGGAGTATATTCTAAGTTAATTAAATAGAAAGCACTAATTTACTAACAAGCTTGTGATTGTAGTTTAAATGTTAAACATCGAAGCCTGGAGCTACAATATTGCAGTTCAAATGTTAAAAATTGAAGCCTGGAGCTACAATATTTTAGTTCAAAAGTTAAAAATTGTTAATAAAGTGTTAAAGATTGCACTCGTAAGGAATTAGAAAGTAGCAAATAGAAATTTGTTAGATGTTATTTGCTAATTTTTATATAACCTAAGTTGAGCGGTTTACAATAATAAATAGAAAAATAGTCTTGTTTATTAAATTGATAATGAGTATCTTAGAGGTGCAAAAACAAAAAAATAACACATCACCATTTAGGTGCACAAGACTATCTTTTATGGGTTCAAAAATAACAAAAATAGGCATAACAAACGACAAAATATCAGCACGTGGAGGACTTCCTTTAATCATGAGATATATTGAGAGAATTGGGCTTTATGTGCTTATTTTCAGTACAATTTCTTCATTGTTTTTGAAAAACAAGAAAGGCCTGCAATTACCACAGTTCCTCAAGCAGATGTTTGCATTTATGATTGATGGTACAAGCATGTCCATTTCATTTTTTGACAAATTGAAAACAGAAGAAGGCTATGCTGCCCTGTTGGAAAATAAAAAAAGCGAAATGGCCTCGTCGCACCAGATAAAACGTTTTTTCAGAAAGCTGTCATTTATTCTACTGTAAAAAACCACGTTCTCTGAACGTGGTCAGAGCCGTTCTACGGGTTTGCCTGTTAAAAAAC
>JARGGF010000924.1 GCA_029210905.1 Bacteroidales bacterium
TGTATTTACAGTGATAACCTGATTAATAAAGGAGTTTTCGTCAAAAAAGCCCCATGGTTCTGTTTCGTAATAAGAAGATGTTTTTTGAATTGGTCCGATTCTCTGATCGATATACTCTACTGCTTGCTGAAGGTATGAAAACCTATCGCCCTGATTACTCCCTAAAGAAAAATATACAACCGCCATATAAATTAAAAAGTGAATAAACTTTTTTAACCGGATACAAAAATATAAATTATTCAAGAGCAAATGAGGTTTTAACGAAGATTAACATCATGCCTCAGGCTATAAAAAAATTATAAATACAACAAAACCACGTTGTTTGGTAAATAAACTATTTATAATATTAGTGAATTTGAAACTTTTTTTAACAAAAAATAAGCAATTTGATGTGAATGAGCTAAATTTGCATGCTATTGAATTGTAAAGCTTTTCATTAAAAATAAAGTTTTTGAGATGAGTGCTACGTTAAAAAGAAAATTCCAAAAGATAATAATCCTGCTGCTTATATTGTCAGGCATTTCCTGCAGTCAGGACAATGATGTTGATGTTATTGAAAAAGAAAAGTTTGTGGATATTTTAACAGATATGCACCTTACCGATGCCATTTTAGCAAACAAAGGATGGTACGATGCAAAATTAAAGGATACCACGCGCTCCTATTACAATTATATTCTTAAAAAATATGATATTTCAAGAGCCGAGTTTGATTATTCGCTTGATTACTACAGCCATAATATTGAAGAATACAATATAATGTATGATGAAGTAATTGCCAAACTGAACGAAAAATTGCCCAGACAGCTTCATGAACACAGTATATATAAAATATTTGAAAACGTTCTTAAAGACGCAGAAATTAAAAATGATTTAAATAATTATTACGGAATAAATGGAAAGGAGCTTTGGAGAGGAAGAAGGGGCTTTACCTTACCAAAAGACACCTTAAACGTTTATACGGATTTTTTGGATAGTATTAATTATCAAGGCCTTGCCGTGTTTAAAACCGAAATTATGGTATTGCCAAAAGACAGTTCTCAAAAATTATCAATGAAACTGATTATCAATTATAAAGACTCAACTTTTGAAAAGGTGGAAAAGGCGATAACTGCAAAAGATGGAAAATGGCAAAATTATAAGTTGATTTTAAGAACTGATAGTTTAAAAAAACCGAGGAGCTTAAAAGCCTATCTGTCTAATCGATATAATAATAAGGACAGTTTCCGCCTGGAACTAAAAAATATGTCATTAAAGCAATATGCACCAGATAAAGATACCAGTTTGATTGATTCTATTATTCCAAATCAAAAAAAGATGGAACGGTCAGAGAAATTACCCGGAAAACTGCCAAGCATTAAAAGTCCGGATTGACACGTCAACCCGGATTAAGTAACTTATTTACAATCTCTTATGTGAATATTATCTGCGTTTGACTGCCATCAGCCATTTCATAAAACTGACCAATAGTAATTATGTCTTTAACACCATCATACAGATCTTCTTTTTTCATTTTAAACATGTCGATAGCTAATTTACAGGCATAAATTTCGCCCCCACCAGCTTCAATCATTTCTAAAAATTCATCTACAGGAGGAATATCAAGCTCTTCCATTTGTTTTCTCATCATTGCTGAAACCGCCGATTCTATTCCTGGAACACCTCCAAGCCATGTTGGAAAAGGAACGCCTCCAGGCATACGCATAGCTGGATTACCAACTGTTGAAGTATGCAGATTATTCATCCTTTTTTTAGTGATTGCATCAAGGCCAAAAAAAGTAAAAAATACTTTGGTTTCAATGCCTTCCATTACAGCTCCATTGGCCATTACTAGACTTGCATACACATCTTCAATGCTGCCTTTGGCGCAGATTAATAACACCTTTTTAAGTGGTAATTTTTGTTCGTCGCTCATAATCTATAAGTTTTATAAGTATTAGAGGAGTAAATTGCCTCCCCCTTAATTTTTCGATATTTAAATACAGCTTGAAGGTTTTGCAACCCCAGCTATTTTAGTAGCTTTTTTTAGTGGCGCTCCAGGGAATAACTGATAGAATCCCTTTATATCAGTGGTTCCTGATTTTCCAATTGAACGAATGGTTAAAACAGCACCACTAGCCACTTTTTCGCGAATAAAATCCAAAACTGCAAAGTGTTTGTCGGTAATATCTATTCCCTCTTCCTTTGCAATTTCAGTTGCAATTTCTTTTGTCCATTGCGAAGGATCTGTCATATATCCCTCATCATCAACGCTAACTGCTACTCCAGCATAAGTTTTTTCTGCCATAGTTGTATTCTTTAATGTTTAATAAAATTGTTAATTCTAAAAATATTCAAATCACCTGGAAAAATGTTTTACATTGTTTTTGAAAGTTTCTGAAGGAATGAAATCATAAATCCTATCCCTTTTCTCATTTCTTTCGAATTCATTGCCCTGAAAGCTTTCCAAATAGTATATTCAGGTATTTCTTTTGTATCCATACTTTTGAAAATTGTTAAAGCATTGTTCATTGCAGAAAGCATATCCGGCTGGGTCATCCCTTTTACTGTTTCAAGTATGGTAACTGCATTGTCGGCTAGTGAACGAACGTCTTCAGGTGGAAAATGTTCAACAATATTATCCATAATACCTTTTGCTTCTTTGAAAAATTCGAAATATCCCTTTTGCTCAAATTCCGACATTTCGTGGATTGCGTCCAG
>JARGGF010000925.1 GCA_029210905.1 Bacteroidales bacterium
TTCAGGAAAAGTAAAAGAAGTTTTTGGGCGAAAAAAACAACTTTCGAATGTAACTAGCTTAAAACTTAGGGATATAAAAATTCTTTCAGAAATTGAGGGTGTAAAATATATCTCTGCATTTCAGGAACAAAGCTTATCTGTTAAATACCAAACGAATACAACTATATCGCTTATTCAAGGAGTAGATGTGGTTTATCCGCAAATCAGGAATTACAGCCAAAAATCAGGACGAATTTTTACAGGGAAAGAAAATCAACAGGCAAATAAAGTTGCAGTTTTAGGAGTAGATGTAGCTAACAAGCTTTTTAAAAATGACTTTCCAATCGGTAAAACTATCTTTATCAACAATATACCATTTACAGTAATTGGTGTTCTAAATAAAAAAGGATTAGGTTCTGAATTGGGAAATATTGATAATGTGGTTATGATTCCGATAAAAACTGCCTTACGCAGGGTATTTAACCTTGATTATATTAACAAAATTTATATGGGCCTCAATGATCTTGAAAGCATGAATCTGGTTGAAAGTGAGGTAACTGATATATTGAGAAATAATCATAAGCTGAATCAAACTGACAAAGAAAATGATTTTACAATAATCAGCCAGATAAATACGATCAAGGCAAGTGAAGAAACTTCAAAAAGCTTTAATATCCTGATAATTGGTGTGGCACTAATTGCCCTGATTACTGGTGGAATTGGGATTCTTGCAGTGATGATTCTTTCTGTAAAAGAGCGAATTAACGAAATTGGCCTTCGTAAATCAATAGGCGCTAAAAATAGCAATATTGTCGTCCAATTTCTATCCGAAGCTATGATGTTAGGCCTTTCAGGAGGTATAATTGGCATTATCATTGGAATTGGTGTAGCTATTACATTAAATGCGACAAGCGATTGGGACACAGTTGTTTCATGGCCTGCTGTTTTGATTTCATTTTCATTTTCAATATTTACGGCTTTGTTATTTGGCGTTTTTCCAGCCAAAAGGGCAGCCAGATTAAATCCAATTGAAGCTTTGCGTACCGAATAATTTACTTAATTTAGTAGTTGTATTTCCATATCAATCAGCAAAATATACTTTTTTCTAATATCCTTATTATTAACAAAGAAATGTCAAGATCCACAATTCTTATCATTGATGATGACCCCAAGCTAAATGATTTGCTCAAAGGCTATCTTTCTAAATTTGGTTTTGATGCTATTTCAGCTATCCATCCTCATGAAGGACTAAAATTGATAAAAAAACAGCCACCTGATTTAATAATTATAGATGTAATGATGCCTGATATGGATGGATTTGAGCTATGTCGCGAAATACGAAAGGATTTTTCAACACCAATTATCATGCTTACTGCGCGTGGTGAGCTTACAGACCGTGTAGTCGGGCTCGAACTTGGTGCCGATGATTACCTTCCAAAACCATTTGAACCCAGGGAGTTGGTTGCACGAATTCAAAGTGTACTCAGGAGATTTCAACCAAATGAGTCAAATGCGAAGCTGAAAGTTGGTAATGTTGAAATATTTCCCGAAAAATACCAGGCACAAATTGAAGGTAATACACTTGATATAAGCACATTAGAATTCGATTTATTACTATTGTTTGTAAAAAACAAAGATAAGGTGCTTTCGCGTGAGCAGTTAATGGATAATTTACATGGTGTGGATTGGTCCGTTTTTGACAGGTCTATTGATGTGTTAGTGAGCCGTTTGCGACAAAAATTAAATGATGATCCCAAAGCACCAAAGTACATTAAAACCATTCGGGGTATGGGCTACAAATTTATTGGTGAATAAAAAAGGTGAGAACTAAAAATATGAAAACAGGGAAATATAAATTAAGATTTAATTCTTTCATTCATAAGTTGTTAGGAATAATTATATTGCTGGCAGCAAGTGTTATTCTTACTATTTACCTTTTTAGCAACATCATTTTTCTTGATGCGGAGCATCATCTCATCTTTTTTTTAATGGTAGTGCTAGTGATTCTTTTTTCTCTTGCAGCATTTTTTATCCACCGGGTAATTGCGCCCATTCATGAGATTGATCGGGGGGTTAAAGAAATAAGCAAAGGTAATCTGGATGTTGTATTATCTGTTCCGCGCGAAGATGAGTTAGGTAAAGTAGCTACCGCATTTAACAATATGACGGTTGAGCTCAAAAAAATGATAAAATCAAGAGAACAACTTTTGCTCGATGTAAGCCATGAATTGCGCACTCCCATTACCCGTGCTAAAATAGCACTTGAAATAATGCAGGATTCTTCAGAAAAAGACTCTGTGATAGAAGATCTTAGGGAAATGGAAATAATGATTTCAGAGCTACTTGAAACAGAACGACTTAAAAGTGGAAAAGCAAGTTTAAACCTTGTAAAAACAAATGTTAAACATTTGCTGCAGGGAATTGTTTCGAATTTTATGAACTTCAATAATCGGCTAAAACTACATCCTGTTTCTCCACAACTTTATATTTCAGTGGATCAGGCAAAAATAATCACCGTTCTGAAAAATATTATCGAAAATGCCTTGAAATATTCTGAAGAATCAGCCAAACCAGTGGAAATTAACGTAATAGATAAAGAAAGTTCAGTTATAATACAGGTAGAAGATTATGGGCATGGAATTCCACAGGATAAGATGGATTTATTATTCGAACCATTTTACCGGGTTGATAATTCGCGTTCAAGAAAAACAGGGGGA
>JARGGF010000926.1 GCA_029210905.1 Bacteroidales bacterium
ATTACCATTCGTTTTCTTATTAAGGCACATTTTCTTTCCTCCTGATGATCGATTACAAGACAATTATTACTCATCGTTTTTTGATTCTTCCTTAACGAGCTTAAAGATTTGAATCCTTGAATTATAACTGTCTGCTACATAAATGTAGTTCTCATCGTCAATATAAATGCCTGTTGGCATCCAGAATTGCCCTTTTTCCTTGCCCTGCTCACCGAAAGCATATAGGAAATTTCCCTTTTTATCAAAGATTTGAACTACGTGAAACAGGGCATCCGGAATATAAATATTACCAAACGAATCGGTTGCAATACCTTTAGGCCTGGCAAAGTATCCTGTTGCATCCCCATTTTTACCAAACATTGACACAAATTCACCATTTTTATTAAATATTTGTATTCTAAAATTCATGGTATCTACAATATAGACAGTCCCTTCTTTATCAATCCATATAAATGTTGGATAATTAAATTCTCCCTGGCCATTTCCTCTTTTTCCAATTATCTTTTTTACATCCCCATTTTTGTTTAAAACCAGAATTCTGTTTGCTCCTGTTTCTACAAGCCAGATTTCTTTGTTAAGTTTTGAATAGGCTATGCCAGTTGGTTTATTTAACGAAAGAGAATCGTTTAGAGAAATTACTTCCTTTTTTTTTAGATCTATTTGATAGATATTAGGTAGATGAGAATCAGTAAATAATATCTTATTTTCATCTAATGTGCAAATTCCTACAAGTGATGTAAATCCGCTTAATGCTTTATTCAGAAATTTGTGATTATCAATTGAATTTTTAAGAACCTGATTAATTTTTCCGGTTCCCTGGTCCAAAATCCAATAAGATTCAGGGTTTTTGGCAAGCACATTAAATGGTTTGCTTATGGTATTTTTGTCTTTCCCAAAAACAAAATTGATTACTTTTCCTTTGATGCCTTTTTTTTTCTCAGTTTTTTCAGATGATGGAAACTGATCTATCCAGCTAATGATTTCTTCATTTTTATTAACAATGGGCAAATTGTTCTGCGACCTAAGATTATTAATGCAGAAGCTTGTTAAGATCAGGATTAATAAGAGTTTAACGAAAGCAATATATCTTGAAAGTATGTATTCCTTAAACCTTTCCTGATTATTCATAAAAAGATGCTTAGTCTATTAATTATTAGTCTATGACTGGGATGTTTTGCTTTATTAAAAAAAAGCTTTTGCAGACAATTAAATATAAAAGAAGGGCTTAACCCTTCTTTTATCCGATATTTCACTAAAATTATTTTAATGTTCGCATGTATTCTACAAGCAGCCACCTGTCCTTTTCTGAAGGTATTTTCTTTTCAAAATTTGGCATCTCGTCCCTGCCGATAAATGATTTATAATATAATTCACCGTCAGTTTGCGCCTGAACTTCTTTAGAACCAATTTCCCTCATGGGAGTATCAAGTTCGGTGGATTTTTTACCATCACCAAGGCCTTCATTTCCATGGCACGAAGCGCAATGAAGTTTCCATAAACTTTTGCCCACCGAAACGGCCTCCTTCGAGTCTTTTTCAGGATTATTCATGCTTTTGTATTTAGCAGGAACTGCCCAATCCTGTGCCTGGCACTCATGAGTTTGAACAAGGAAAAATGCAAAACTTATTAGAAGGATTGCAACAAGAAAGTGTTGATTTTTTAGAGTTTTCATAGATGATTCATTTAAATTAATACTATTTTGATAACAAAAATTTGACGATTTCTATGTCAATGATTATTTTATCTATATCAAATCAAAACAGCCAATGTAAATTTGGACTCATCAATCCTCAATTATTATCTGTCGCACATCCAAATTACGCCTTTAACTGTGCAATGTGAAAACCCTGGTTTTTTTTATATCGTAAAAATTATACATTATTGCCACAAAAATGGAACCATTTTACACTTAATTGTTTTATAATGCTATCAATCAATTGAGATTCTATGAAAACAGTTTTATGGAATTGTAAAAAATCAAATCAAAAACAATGATCCCCAGCAGCAAAAGATACCTATAAAAGGCTTTTAAATGCAGATTATAATGATTTAGAGCCAAAACAACTGATAGCTCAATGTATTACAGTGAAAATTTGTGGATAATGAATGAAGGGAAAGAATAAGATAATGATAGATACCTCAATAATTTGAAAAATTTGCTTAAAGAGCCTTTTACTTATAAATAATTCTGGAACTATAAACCTTCATTATTAAGTAGATGTGATTCAGGTATAATTAAAAACATGTTACATCTTGCATTAAAGAATTTACCAGGGGCGAAAACCTGCTGCAAGTTGCAGGAAGATTTCGCCCCGAGGCGACAAGCTGCTGCATATTGCAGGAAGAAATCGCCCTAAGGCGACAAGCCGCTGCATTTTGCAGGAAGAAATCGCCCTAAGGCGACAAGCCGCTGCATTTTGCAGGAAGATTTCGCCCTAAGGCGACAAGCCGCTGCAAGTTGCAGGAAGAAATCGCCCGGATAAGACAATTGAGTATCATTTGATAGTATCAAAGGTAATCATTCGTGTTTTGTTGGCAATCAATGTCTGAAAAAAATCGAACCCAGGATTCCCTCCAAATATTCTTTTATTTCTCCCTGGTCAGCAACACTTTGTTGGTTTATTCAGGCTAAAGTAAGTGCTTTTGTTCATTTATCCAAAGGATATGGTTTGTAAACAATTTG
>JARGGF010000927.1 GCA_029210905.1 Bacteroidales bacterium
ATTGACGGAAATAAATTGATTGAACGCATTCAATATCTTGTTCCACTCAAAGATACCGAAGAAAAGAAAATGTTAGAGAAGCTTGAAAAGGTAACTGATGCCATTGTGCTCAATACCTTTATGCTAGGCTTTATTGAAGGTGCTTATGGAGGTATTTTGTTCTCCATACTTGGCGTTTCTTCTCCGGTTTTTTGGGGAATGTTAATGGCATTTCTGTCAATCATCCCTTTAGTGGGTGCTAATACTGTATTGGTGCCAATGGCTGTTTTTCAGATGCTAATAGGCAATGTGTCCACGGGTGTGCTGATTTTGGTTATTGGCACTGGTGCAATCATAATTAACCAGAATATCATACGTCCAAGGCTAGATGGACACAGAAGTGGGATGCATCCCGCAATTATGTTTTTAGCCAGTATGGGTGGGTTGCTGTTGATGGGACTGGTTGGGTTCCTCGCCGGGCCAATGATAACCGGGTTGTTTTTAGTTACCTGGAACTTGTTTGGTGAAAGATATAAGCGTAAGCTTGAAGAATATAATAAGGGATAAGCCTGTATATGCAATACCTGGCTATACAATTTTAGAAATTGAAAACCTCCTAAACTGACTTTCATAAACTTACAGAATCGAATTTTTAGAAGCTTGCTAACACTAATATAACCTAAGTTAAGCGATTTGAGGATACGAAAAAGCGCTCAACTTAGGTAGAACCCTCCCGACCTTCGGTACGGGACAGATACTGAATTAGAAATTGTTGCAATTCATCTTTTTGGTGGAAGTGACGAAAATTGAATTGCTCTCAATTTGGGTATAAAATCTTTGCTGACTGAAATTTATATTTATAGCTTATTTATCAGAAACTTGCTTTATCCAATTTTTGACATTTAATCACCGATTCATTTCATATGCATCTTTCTGGTTGTAAACAAAATTTTTCCAAACGGCCATAAAACGGCCCGGGTCAACATTTGGTTTAATCATCATCTTTTTGCAATACTCCATTTGTTTTTCAGTAGAGCTTTCTTTGTTATAAAACTCAAGGGCATATTTTGAAAAATCTCTGACAATGAAATCGAAAATCTGATCAATCAAAGCTTCAGCAACTGAATAAATTTTAGCATTTTCAAGTATAAGCTGAGCGTAGGGTACAAGCGTGAACATTTCTCCAATTGTTAACATTACATCAATGTTTTTCTTCTGATCCTCCGATGCCGGAGCCTTTATCAGTGTTTCTTTAAACAGGTTTACCTGTTTTTTGAAAATGTTTACATTGGGTAAATCATACAATTCAAAAGCTTTATTATAATCGGTAAATTGTATATTTGCCAATCCTCCGGTTGGTCCCTGGTTAAATAAAAAAGTATCGTCTTTTGCTTCATCGCATTTGTCTATTTGTGGGTATTCTTTTGGCATAAATAGAAAATTCTGCAAAAACTTGATAATCAATGCGATATTAACATGAGTTGTGCCTTCAAGTTTTGGCAATGCACGTATATCACGAGTAGCCATTTCAAAAAAAGTATCCTTTTCAAAACCTTTAGCCGCTATCACGTTCCATAAAGAATTTATTACTTCTTCGCCCTGACTGGTTACTTTCATTTTTACTATTGGGTCGTAAAGCAGGTACCTTCTGTCTTCGAGAGAAGCAGAGCGCATGTAATCTGCAGTACGGCTGGCATAAAGCTTCATGGCAATCAGCCGGGTGTAGGCATCAACAAATAATTGTTTCACATGGGGGAAATCTGTAACAAACATTCCGTAAAGATTCCTTTTTGATGCATGGTTTATGGCTTCATAAAAAGCATGGGTGCATATTCCAATGGAAGCCCAGCCTAAATTGTATTTTCCAACATTTACTGTATTTAGGGCGTTGTTCCATGCTTCTTGTCCTTTGGCAAGAATATCATCTTCAGTAACGGGGTAGTTTTCCAGTCGGTACTCACCAACGTAATTTTGGCTGTTTACCGTATTTTTCACTAAATCGTATTTATTATGCTGATAATTAGCAATAAAAAATACATATTCGCCCGTGTCTTTTATTTTCCCGAAAGTAGAAACCATATCTGCCTGGTTCGCATTTCCAATATAATATTTTGAACCATTGGCAAGGTAGGATCCATCAGCTTGTTTTTCCAATGACATTTCAGTAGAATAAACATCAGCGCCATGTTCTTTCTCAGAAAGACCAAAGGCGAAAACAGACCCTTTTTGAAGCAATTCTGCAGCTTTTTGCTTTAGCTTTTCATTTTTCGACATCCAGATGGGTCCAAGTCCAAGTATGGAAACTTGCCAGGTGTACCAATAAGGAAGACCATAAAAGCCTAATATCTCGTTAAATTCCTGAATCCGCCACATGTCCCAGCGGGCATTTTCGCCACCATATTTCGAAGGTGTTAATAAATCCGCAAATATTTTTTCCTTTCCGATAAAATCCAGAAATTCCTTGTACCAGGTTCTTTCCTGATCGTCTTTTTTAAGGCTTGCCTTTCCTTTGTTTTCAAAAAAGGCAATGGTTTTTTTCATAATTTCTTCGGAACGTTTGTCCTTATAAGGTCTGTTGTGGTGTTTTGGATTTAATAAGTTCATAAGATGGGAATTTATAAGTTAAGGTTATGTTTTAGAACATTGTGGGAAAAATAAATTTAGATACTCTTCCTCTATTCCCCTAAAAGTTTTCAGCGTTC
>JARGGF010000928.1 GCA_029210905.1 Bacteroidales bacterium
TGTATTTATATTTATATCCATTTTCGTAAACTTTTAGCAAATTATTTGGATTCAATGCATTTTCATCATTTGGGTCATTTTCAGTGATTGTAATTTCATTGGCGTCAAACTGATGTGTCCAAACTGTTTTACCATCTGAAAACACTTCAGTTCCTTTAAAAAACAACTTAAACATGTCACCCTTGATGTATATGGTGCCCTTAGTTGTGTCTTGTACTTTCTCAATTCTATTGTCCATAATGTATAAAAACCTTAACTTAATAGAAGTGTAGGTTTTTGTTTTTTCAGAAACTTCTTTCAGGATTTTTTTTGCTTTTTCGTCTTTTTGCGAAAAAATAGAAAATGCTGTACCAAAAAGCAACAAGGTGATTACAAATTTTCTCATTTTAAATAATTTAATATTTTTTTATTTTTTTAATCAACAAAATTATGCACTACTCTATATTAAACTTGTAAAGTCTTTAAAAATTGTTCCAGTGAGTATTCATCTGTATATAACACTTGACGGGCTTTACTTCCTTCAAATGGGCCAACAATACCAGCAGCCTCAAGTTGGTCTATTATTCTACCGGCTCTATTATACCCAATTGATAATTTTCTTTGTATTAAAGATGTAGAACCCTGCTGGTGCATTACTATAATTCTGGCAGCATCTTCGAAAAGATCATCCAGTTTTGACATGTCAACTTCGCCAACTCCTTCGCTGTCATCTGCATCTGGTTCAGGTAATAAAAATGCAGTAGGATAGGATTGCTGAGAATGGATAAAACTGGTAATTTTATCGAGCTCTGCAGTGTCAATAAATGCACATTGCAGTCGGATAAGTTCACTGCCTTCTGTTATCAACATATCACCTCTTCCTATCAGTTGGTTTGCTCCCGGGCTATCAAGTATGGTCCTGGAGTCTATCATTGAAGCTACCTTAAAAGCAATACGTGTAGGGAAATTGGCTTTGATTACACCCGTAATAATATTTGTAGAAGGCCTTTGAGTAGCAATAATTAAATGAATCCCTACAGCTCTCGACAGTTGCGCAAGGCGTGCTATTGGCATTTCTACTTCTTTCCCTGCGGTGATAATTAAGTCTGCAAATTCATCAACTACCAGCACCAGATAGGGTAAAAACCTATGTCCTTTTATTGGATTTAATCTTCGGTTAATAAATTTTTCGTTATATTCCTTTATGTTCCTAACATGTGCCGATTTTAGTAAGTTATATCGGTTATCCATTTCCTTACTAAGTGAGTTTAAAGTATGAACCACTTTGGAGTTTTCCGTTATAATAGCCTCCTCTGAATCAGGCAATTTAGCAAGAAAGTGCTTTTCAATCTTTTCATAAAGTGTAAGTTCTACTTTTTTAGGATCGACAAAAACAAATTTTAATTGCGAAGGGTGCTTCTTATAAAGTAGTGAAGTAATAATTGCATTTAATCCAACAGATTTTCCCTGGCCTGTAGCACCTGCAACTAATAAGTGAGGCATTTTTGTTAAATCCACCACATACGATTCGTTGGATATGGTTTTCCCAAGTGCTAAAGGCAATTCAAACTTTGATTCCTGAAATTTCATTGAGGAAATGACCGAGCGCATGGATACTATTTCGGGTTTTTGATTGGGCACCTCTATACCAATAGTACCCCTTCCAGGCATAGGTGCAATTATCCGTATACCAAGTGCTGCAAGACTCAGTGCTATATCGTCTTCAAGATTTTTAATTTTTGAAATGCGTACCCCTGGTGCAGGTACAATTTCATAAAGTGTAATTGTTGGACCAATAGTAGCTTTAATTTTAGTAATCTCAATTTTGTAGTTTCTTAATGTCTCTACAATTTTATTTTTGTTTTGAAGTAATTCTTCATTCGTTACTACTGAATCGGCAGAGCGGTGGTCATCAAGCAATTCAATTGGGGGCGATTTATAATTTGACAACTCAAGTGTAGGATCATAATTCCCTAATTCGTCTGTGAATTCATCGGCTTCGATATCCTGATTCTTTTCAACATCTAATACAAGGTCTTTATATTCCTTTTTCTCGGGTTGTTGCTCTTCTTTTATTGTATTTTCTACTTCAAAACCCAGCTCCGATTTATCTTCTTCTTTGCCATCGTCGTGCAATAGTAGATGCCTCCTGTCTACTGTTTCGATAATTTCATTTGTATCTAAATCGATATTGTTTTTTTTATATGTAACAACTTCTTCAGTTTCTTCATCAAGGTTATTCTTAATTATTACGTTTTCCTGAAGATTAGCTGACTGAGTGTTAGCTGAAACCGCAATGTTTATGTTTTCGGCAATTCCAATTTTTTTCCATAACCATTGTGAAGTTCCTTTAAAAGTAAATAATACAAATCCACCAAGAAATATTAAAAGCACGAATGCAGTACCCAGTTTTCCAATTAAAGAAACCATCCATGTACTTAAAAAATATCCATGTGAGCCACCCAGTATAAGATGGTTGTCGCCAAAAATAAAGGACAAGGTAACGGATGTCCATAAAGTACCAATAACAGCATATTTTAAAGACTTGCCAATTGGGATGATTTTGATATTAATAAGGTGCAGGCTGAAAAGTACTAACAAAAAAATCAATGAAAAAGAAGCTACCCCAAACCATTTGTACAAGAATAAATGAGCGATTGAGGCACCCATTTTACCCGAAGAGTTTTCAACCTGAATGGTAG
>JARGGF010000929.1 GCA_029210905.1 Bacteroidales bacterium
TGAATGATTATAGTTTTTCAATTACTTCAAGTATAAAAGAGCGGATTCTTCTGTTATGCACCGAAGCCAATGATAAAGGCCGGGAACTTGGCGAACTTGATGAATTGATTAGCGTGGAGGAATTGTACATGTTTGCTGTGATTTATCCAATTCAGTTTATCAATCTTAGATTGAAAGGCTTTTTTGGTAATACCAGGTGGAGCGAAGAGGATATAGAAAGAATGATTAAAATTTGTAGTAAAACCCTTAAAAACTAAGAATGAAAGACATTGTTAATAACCTTGTTACGTGTGTTTTTGCATTTGGGCTATTGGTGCCGGAATGTAGTGCGCAGGACAGTATTAATGTAAATTTAACCTATGAGGAGGCCTTGAACTTAACCCTTGGCAAAAGCCATGTTATTAAACAATCGGCTTACCTGATGGAACAAAAAGAACAGGAGCTGAAAGCTTCGAGAGGAATTCATTACCCGAATATTGGCCTATCCGCAAATTTTGTACAAATGTCTGATGATATCCATTTAGATTTGAATCCGGTAAAAGATGCAATAACACCATTATATGAAGGACTTGGTAATTTTGGTGTTTTCTCGGGCGTGTCAAATCCCGGAGGTGGGCTTTTGCCTGATGCCATGTCTACCCAATATATGAGAAACCAATATTTACAGGGGCTTGATGAGATTGAAACTGGTGAATGGGATCAAATTATTCAGCAAAAACAGTTTGCTACTGTGAATTTAACTGCCAGTATGCCTCTATTTACTGGTGGAAAAATAATTGCTTCAAAAAATGCTGCAAAATTAGGAGTTAAAGATGCTGAATTTGAAGGTGTTGAAAAAACAAATCAATTAAATAGTGAACTTGTTGAAAGATATTTTGGACTTTGCCTTACACGTCAGGCTGAAAAAGTTAGAGAAGATGTTTTGCAGGCCATGAAAGAACACTATGAAGATGCAGAAAAAATGAAAAATGAAGGTATTATTGCCAATGCAGAACTTTTACATGCCAAGGTGTACTATTCCGAAGCCGAAAGAGAACTTAAAAAAGCAGTAAGGATGTCTTCGATTGCTAATAAGGCCCTCTTAAACACTATGGGAGAAGATTCTGAATATCAAATACATCCAATATCTGATTTGTTTTATGTTGAAGAGATGGAGCCACTTGCTTATTTTCAACAGGAAGCTGAAAAAAACAATCCTTTACTGAATAAGATTGAATCAAAAAAATCCCTTGCTGAATTAGGCGTGAAAGTTGAAAATTCAAATTATTTGCCTTCAGTGGCTTTAATGGGCACTTATGATTTATGGAATTATGATTTGTCTCCTTATGTTCCTCATTGGATGGTAGGTATTGGATTAAAATGGACCATTTTTGACGGCGCTGCAAGAGAACATAAAAGAAAATCAGCCAGGTTAAAAGTGTCTCAGGTTGCAGAATTTGAGCAAAAGGCAACTAAAGATGTACAAACAGGGATAGAGAAATATTACCAGGAAATGAAAATGAGCCTGGAACAAATTCAGGAGCTGGAAGCCGCACAGCAATTTACCGATGAATATTTCAGGGTAAGGCAAAAGGCTTTTCAGGAAGGAATGGCTACTTCAACCGATGTTGTGGATGCTAATCTGGCACTGGTGAAGCTGAAAATTGAAAAATTGCAGGCTACTTACCAATTTGATATTGCTTTAGCTAAATTACTTGAAATCTGTGGTTTGTCTGATAAATTTCAGGATTACCAAAAAAGTGAAAAAGCGAAGGTTGAAACATTTGACAAATGATATTAGAAATATAGATTAAAAAGACTTTGAAAAAATTTTAACAAATGAACAAAACAAGAAACTTTTTAGCGATTGCTGTAATATTGGTTCTCATACTTTTTCTTTCCTACACTGTTGTGATTGTTTCTAAACCAAAAACGGTGATTTTGCAAGGCCAGGTGGAAGCTACACAGATAAAAATAGCCTCAAAACTGGTAGGCAGAATTGATAGCCTTGGAATAAAAAAAGGGCAGTTGGTTGAAGCCGGTCAGGTTTTATTTACCTTGAATAGTCCTGAAATTGAGGCAAAACTAAAACAAGCAATGGCGGGAAAACAAGCAGCGATGGCTCAGAGCAATAAAGCACAGAATGGTGCACAGGATGAGGATATTCAGGCAGCTTACAACAGCTATCAGAAGGCGGTGGCTGCAGCTGAATTAAGCAGAAAAACATACACCCGCGTTAACAATTTATTTAAAGAGGGAGTGGTTCCGGAACAAAAGAAGGACGAAGCTGAAACTCAGATGATTGCTGCTCAGGAAACTGCAAATGCTGCTAAAGCTTTATGGGAAAAAGCAAAAGGAGGTGCCCGGTCAGAAGATAAAACCGCAGCATATGCCATTGTTAATCAGGCAAATGGTGTGATTTCGGAAGTGGAATCATACATGAGTGAAAGAATTATTACTGCCCCGATTACAGGTGAAATTGCCAATATTATCTCAGAGCAGGGCGAGCTGGTTCCTTCCGGATTTCCTGTGGTTACCATCGTTGACCTGGATGATATCTGGGTAACTTTTAACATGCGTGAGGATTTATTGAGTAAAATTAAAATTGGAACAATCATAGAGGCAAGTTTTCCTGCTTTAAATATGCAAAAAGTAAAACTTAAAGTGAATTATATCAACCCCCTTGGAAGTTATGCTACCT
>JARGGF010000092.1 GCA_029210905.1 Bacteroidales bacterium
ATTTTGATACAAAGATAATAATTTCTACATTATTCTAAAACACAACCTTAAAAAACAACAGTATTCATTTACAGATTAACAATTAAGCATTCATAGAATTTTCCAGCATTTGAAATAATAGGTTTTTTAACAGATGGAATGGACAATTTTGTTTTGAAGCTTAAAAAAATACTATGTGGAGATTTTAAAAATCAACCAGCCATGTGAAAATTGACATCTAAAATATTCGGGATAGATCTTTTCCTGTCAAAATTGGCATTTATAAATCTCCATTTTGGCAAAATAACGTTAATTGGAGCACATAGAGATTTCCATGCCAGCCAGACAAGCTTGAGCAGACCATCTGGGAATTTCTATTTCATCCGGTTAAGCATAAATATACCATATTGAAATTTATAGGGCGTTCAATTAACCTTAAATGCAGTACATGGAAATTTCCATGAATCCCAAATTACTTTAAATTGACCTCAAGGAAATTTCCATATCCCGAAATGACGTTAAATTTACAACACAGAAACTTTCTGATGTAAAAAAGCAAGCAATAAAAGGTGTCAGGAAAAAATAAGCAAAAGCTTAACATTAAAAAATTAGTATTGAATAATACTTTATTCTGTTTTCAATACAACTTGCTTTGCATCAACACCTTTAACAAGGTTGAGCTTACGCTCCATTTCGTCTAATTTGGCAGTATCACCTTTTAATTCCAGAAAAATCAGCCCGGATTCTGTGCAGTTTTCAAGAACATCATCATGTAAACCGAGGCGCGTTTTTATGTGGCAACCCCAGCCGGTTAAAACTTTTTGCACCATTTCTGCTGATTCTTTTCGTGAACTTACCAAAATAAGCATTACTCTTTTTTCCATAATAAAGAAATTTTTAGCGGTTAAATTAGTTTAAAGCTCTAAATTACTCTTAATGATGGGGGTAACCTAATATTTTTATATGTTATAGAATAGGTTTTCGATAAGTTTGTTAAATGATAAAAATCTTATTTTAAAAATCTGTACGTAGTCTTCGCAACCCCTTCTTTCTCACCAACCCCAAAACCCCATTTATAAATGTTAAAGGATGTACAGGATTGCCCGCTATATAAAGATCAATGTGATATTTTGATAAAAAATCCCGGTTAAGAGCCGGACTGTCGGCAAAAATGCCACCACTTATGGCATCGGTTCCGGCAAGGATGATAACTTTGGGATTTGGCACTGCATGGTAGCAACGCTCCAAGGGTTCTGCCATATTCTCTGAGATAGGGCCTGTTATAACAATGCCATCGGCATGGCGTGGTGATGCTACAAAATCTACCCCAAACCGGCTCAAATCGAACTGCACATTGTTTGAGGCATTGAGTTCCCATTCGCAACTATTATCACCACCAGCCGATACCTGCCTTAATTTAAGTGATGAGCCAAACAACCGATGTATCTCTTTTCTAACCACTTTTGGATCGACAGTGATTGGGTTTTCATCTCCTTCATGAATTATCAATTTCTCCCTTACATTGGTAGATAAGTGATAATCGGTAGTAAATATAATTTTATCAGGGAATTGCACCGAACATTCGCCACAAAAAGTACATTTTCCTAAATCTATACTAACAGGTTGGGTAGAAATGGCATGGGTTGGGCATAGATCTGCCAAGGTGGCTTCATCAACATCAGCAATGGTAATTATCGGCCTTCCCCTGAAAATACCAGGTACTTTAGCGTTGGTTACATCGGGGATAAATTGTTTCCCCTGATGCCACATTATCTTTAAATTATCGAACATGGTTGTATTTTATAAATCGTGCCCACAATAGGACAAGTTAAAACTTTTATTGCAAATCGGAAAATCGGAAATATCGTTATTCCTTACAGCCTGTGCCAGAGCCATCCAGTTGTGGTGCGATGGATCCTTTATTTTGTAAATGAGCAAATCGCCATTTTCGTTTGTAATAGCGCAATGGCATATTTCTCCACGCCAGGCTTCTACCATTGAAATCACAAAAGTATCAGGCATTGGATTAAGTGAAATATTCTCTGGTTTTTTAAATTCTGGCACTTTGGTCATCAATTCTCTCAGATATATGATTGATTGTTTTATTTCTTCTTTTCTTATTTGTGCCCTTGCGTATACATCACCATTATTTTTAATAATAGGTGTGTGCTTAATCGAAGTGTAGTGATTGTATGGATGTGAATAACGAATATCCCTGTTTAAACCACTCATGCGGGCCGACATCCCTACCGTTCCAATTTCCAGTACTTCGTTGTAGGTAACCACGCCGGTTTTTTCCATCCGCGAAAGTGCGCTTGGTAGCATAAATAGTTTCTCGGTTATTTCATCAAAGTCGGGCTCGTAAGCATCGAAAATCTCAATAAGTCTTTTGGCAAGCTCATTGGTAAACGGAAAGTTAATTTTACCGGCCCTTATGAGCCCTTTGGCAAGGCGATTCCCTCCCCATTCCTGCAAAAAATTTACGATGGGGGTCCGTAACCTGCCGTAAACCGAATTTCCAAGCTGGTAGGCCATATCGGCACATATTGCGGCCAAATCTCCTGTGTGTATTGCAATACGTTCCAGTTCCAGTGCAACAGTGCGTGCAAAGTTTAATGATGAATCGGTGGTGTGCCCGCATAAACTTTCCCAAAGGTTTACAAATGTGGTGGTGTGGCCTACTACAGTGTCACCTGCAATATTTTCGGCAAGCGTGGTGCGTTCCAGCAATTTTTTCTTCCGTACGAATAATTGTTCAATACCACGGTGCTGATAACCCAGTTGAATTTCGAGGTGCATAATTTGTTCGCCGTTACAAATAAAACGGAAATGTCCGGGCTCAATTACGCCGGCATGGATTGGGCCTACGCCTACTTCATGCAGCTCTTCACTTTTAACAGAGTAGAAGGGGTAATTTTCAATCTTTTTATTTTTATTATCACGATTGTAGGCAAATCTCATGGGTTTTAACCACGGATGATTAGAATATTTAAGCCCGAAATTTTCGTGTATTTCCCTTTCAAACTTTTCAAAGTTGTGATTTTGTGCCGTAAATGAAGACAATTCTTCATTATCATTTACAAAGCACGAGGAAACATAGATTTTGTGAGCCTCATCGTCGGCAATGCAACAAATTAGTTTTATTTTATCGGCTAATATATAGCCAAAATAATTAATGCAGTGCCTTGCAGTGTTGCCTTTTAACAAATTGATATTAATATCCTTAAACGCTGTGTAATTGTGCTCAGGAATTTCTTTTACAAGAATTGATTGATTATTAAAGATGCTGATATATTCCGGATTTGTCATGGTACTAATTTTACGGCGTCCTGAATTAAAGTTACAAATGTAGCTGGCGGATTGTAAGCCAAATAAACTGCCAAAGCAAGCAATATGTACTGAGATAGCGATTCCCAGGGCGAAATACGGGGTAATTCATTTTCGTTTAAGCCTACTGGAGGGGTGAATAAAAGTTTGAAAATATTAGAGCCAAATCCCCAGATTATCATAGTTAAAAGAATGAGCACAACCAACAGAATAACAATGTGATGGGCCTCGAACAATGATTGAAAAATTAAAAACTCACTTACAAACAATCCGGAAGGTGGCATGGCTGTTGCCGAAATAAAACCAAGAAGAATTACTATTGCCCCTGCTTTATTATATTTAAAATAATTTCCTACATCGTATATGCTTTTACTTTGGTATATACGATAAATTTGGTTGTATTGAAAAAACAGGCTCGATTTAACAAAAGTATGTAATATGAGATGCAGAATGGCAGCATAAACACCAATACCTCCTGCAGCTAGCCCCAACATTACCAGGCCCATGTGTTCTATACTGGAATAGGCAAACATTCGTTTGATGTTTTTTATGCGCGTCATATATACTGTTGCAACAAACACCGAAAGCAACGCTGCAATAAGGATAATGGTGTCGGCCCATTGTCTAAGCGGGGTGTGCGCTATCACTGCGTATACGCGATAAATGCCCACAAAGCCCACATTCATTAAAACACCTGATAATAAAGCACCTGCCGGGCCGGGAGCTTTGTCCTTTGCATCAATACCCGCGGTGTACATGGGTACCAGACCTATTTTAGCGGTAAAACCGGTGAAAATGAAAAGGAATGCAAGTTTTAGCCAGAAAGGGTTTAAATTATTACTATTCTGGTACAAAGTGTCAAACGACATATCTTCAAGACCAGCCTGTTTCAGGGATAAACTCAAAAACAATATCCCAACATAAATAAAGGTGATGCTGATGGCGCAAATAAAAACATATTTCCAAACCCCTTCAAGAGCACGTATATTCCGGTGGTGATAAATTAATGTGGATGCGCTAAGGGTGGTGAGTTCCACAAATATCCAGATTACAGCTATATGGGCAGCTAAATATGACATGGCACAAGCAGTAATAAAAAAAACCATGGCGGCAAAGAAAAGGCCTCGTGTCCGTGAATCTTCATTTCGTCTGGATAAATATCTGAAACTATGATAAAATGCCGGAATGCTGACCACACAAATAGTCAAAAGCAACAGGATACCCAATGAGTCGGGTTTAAAGAATACAAACTGGGAGACATTTAAATGGTTGTATTCATAAATTCCCAAAATCCAAAGCAATACCAAATAGACTATCAGCAAAGAATAATTAACAAAAGTATTGCGGTTCAAAAATAGTAAACCACCAATAACTAAAGCACCTGTTAAAAATATACCAATCATAATTAAACTAATCTTTAAGATTACGTAAAAGATTTACATCTGGATCTTTTAATACATCACCAATTTTATTAAAAAAGACCCCAAGAAGCAATACGCTGGCAAAAATATCCAGCATTATACCCAGGTTTACCAGCATAGGCATCTCATTTCCCACAGCAAGCGAAAGCACAAAAACCCCATTTTCGATGACAAGATATCCAATTACCTGGGTGATGATTTTTTTCCGCGATACAATCAGGTACAACCCAGTAAAAAGTGTTGATAATGCAACTACAAAGTATGTTTTATCAAGATTTTCATCAACAATAGCACTTGATAAAGTAATTGTAACAACTATAATAAGAGTTACCACAATCAGCGAAATAAAGTTGGGTAAATAGGGTTCCGCTTCGCGGGTAATGGCATTGCGTTTAATAATATATCTAAGGAAAAATGGTACTGCAATTGCTTTGAACACAATGGTTTCGAGCATAATCAGTATCAGGTTAAGTGTGTTTATGTTTGATAGCGTAAGGTATGTTGTTCCAAAAAGCAAAAAGCCCTGGAAGACCAAAATGCGCAGGTAGGTAAAAATCCTGTTGGCAATGCTCATGTACAACAGCGTCATAGCTAAGGCAATCAATAATATATCTGTCATAATAAAAATATTTTACATGAATTTTCCGAGAACCAATAACACCCCGAAAAATATTAACAACGATACTGAGGTAAGTATAAAAATGAACTGGGGGTTGTGTCCCATCCTGTACCTTGCCGAAAACGATTCTATAATTCCTACTATTATTGCAAAGATGAATTGGATAACTAAAAATAATGGAATTGATATTTCTATGGGCAATGCACTTATAAAAAAGTTGGAGATAATGGCCCCATACATGGCAAATTTAAGATTGGCGGTATAATTAATTAAACCAAGGTCAAATCCACTGTTATCCAAAACCATCACTTCATGAATCATAGTTAGCTCAAGATGGGTTTTAGGATCATCCACAGGCATTCGGCTATTTTCAATCATGGCAATAATCACAAGTACAAAAGTTGCCATTCCTCCCAGCATATACGCAATATAAGAACCATAATGCAAAGCACTGAAAATGCTATGAAACGAAGTGTGCCCAGTAAACAGGGCAAACGAACCCATCAATATAAAAAAGGCAGGCTCCACCAACATTGAAAAAAGCGCTTCGCGACTGGCGCCCATGCCTTCAAAACTACTGCCTGTATCGAGCGCTGAAATAATCATTAAAAACTTACCAAATGCCAGAATATAAGCAAACATTACAAAATCGCCATCGAATGAAATCAGTCCTGGATTATTGGCATGCGGAATCATTAAAATGGCCATTATTACTGATACAAAATAAGCAGTTGGTGCAATTTGAAAAATAAAGCTGGTAGTGCGACTATACACTGCCCCTTTTTTCCAAAGCCTGATAATATCCCTCATTGGCTGAAATATACCAGGTCCTTTTCGACCAGAAGCTATGCTTTTTGTACGGATGACTATACCCATAAAAAAGGTGCTTACCAATATAATGAGTAAAAAGCTGAGCATATTATAACTGATTTAAAAAATTTAAAATTGTTGTTATTTTATCTATAATCAAGGGGACTATAACTGATAAACCTACGAAAATAAACCCATAAAGTATATATGCACGAATGTTCCCATTTTGAAGAAAAACAAATAAATTAAGGAACTTCCTAAATAAAAGAAGAGGTTTATCAATTAACCAACTTTCAATTTTGTCATTAGAATGTGTTTTTTGTTTTACAATTTTTGGATAAAGGCCTGTCGCTTCTTTCTTTTCTTTTTTTATCAACAGAACAGGTTCTGCCAGCTTACGGTAGCTTCGGATGAATGATGACGCTGTATATTGCATTTTTGAAGTTTCGCCCGTATAACCACAGCCCCAGGTGGCATCAATGCTATTTTGTCTGCGTGAAGTGATAAAATACCTCAGGTAATACAAGAGGGCAGTAAGAATTATAAAACCAAATGAATACCATCCTACACTGGTTAATTTATGAACAATATTTTTAAACTGTATCAAAACTTCCTTGTTTAGATCGGGTTGATACAGGTGCACAATCTTTAAAAGCGATGGGCTAAATAATATTGGAACTATACCAATTACAACAATTGCGAGGGCAATAAGGTACATCGGGAAAATTTTTACCGGATGTTCTTTTACTTTGTCAATATTTGATTTTAGCCGGGGAGTACCCAAAAAGACCATTCCAAATGCTTTTGTGAAACAAATCAAAGCTAGCCCACCAATAAGTACCAATCCTATGATGGTGAAAAGAATAGTCATTATAAATAGGAAATTATTTTGCAGCAAGCCATGAAATAGCCCATTATAAATAAAAAACTCGGATATAAAGCCATTGAAAGGTGGTAGTCCGCAGATGGCCAATGCGCCAATTAAAAACAGATAAGCAGAACGTGGCATCCTTTTCAAAAGGCCGCCAAGTGCTTCAATATTCATGGTATGCATTGCCTGGTATACATTGCCGGCACTGTAAAACAGCAATGATTTGAAAAGTGAATGGTTAAGGGTGTGCAACAATGCCCCGCCAAAGCCAGTTAGCGTAAGCAGTTGGTTATTATACCCAAGTCCAAGACAGCCCAGGCCCATACCAATACCAAGAATACCAATATTCTCAATAGAATGATAGGCCAATAATTTTTTAAGATTATGCTGTACAATGGCTTGCATAACACCATATATACCAGTACCTACCGAGATGAAAAGGAGAAAATAACCAATTGAAACCATATCGGTTCTTAACAACATCAACACCCTTAAAATTCCATAAATTCCAATTTTTATTATAACCCCTGACATAATGCCCGAAATGTGTGCAGGTGCCGCTGGATGTGCCAAAGGAAGCCATGTGTGAAAAGGGACAAAACCTGCTTTTATTGCAAAACCAATAAAAAACATTGCAAACAAAACAACTCCGATAACTGCCGGATGTGATGAGGTAAAAGCAGTAATGGCCTCAAAATCAAAACTATTGGTTTTAGTTTTTACCCACATAAAAGCAATGGTAAGAAACAGGATACTAACATGTGACTGAATTAAAAAGTTGATGCCTGCTTTTAAAGTTGCAATTTTGTAATGTTCGAAAATTATAAGAATAAAGGCACCCAGGGCCATAATTTCCCAGAATATAAGCATTACAAAACCATTTTGTACTAAACAAATGTCAATCAAGGCTGTATAAAGGAGTATAAATGCAATAATATGCATGGAGATATTCCCGGCTTGCTCAATATACTTTTTCATATATTGCAAGCCGTACCATGCACCTGTTAAAAATGTAAAACCAATAACGAGTATAAACCATGCTGACAAATAGTCAATTCTAACAGGAATAATACCAGTAACAACAGAGCCTTTGTAAGCATATTCAAAAGCACCATCACTAAAAACCGAAACAGCTACAATAGAACTAATTATAACCTGAACTGTAATAATTGAAATGCCCATAATTCCCCGGCCTTTAGTTTTAAATAAGGGGAAACATATTATTGTTATAATTGCAAGCAGATTAAATATTTCTATAAGAATTTTATACATCTATAGTTTATTTAATTAAGTTTAAGGCCATCCCTACAAAGACCAGCATGATAAAAAACAGTCCGTAAAGCACATACGATTGTATTTTCCCGTTTTGTATAAATTGAAAATAATTAAGTGTAAAAATCAGCCTTCGGGCCAATGGATTAATTAAATATTTTTCGAACAGATCAAAATAATATGTTGAGAAGCTTTGATTATCAGGATAGAGCTTCGTCTTGGCTATTATCTTGTTTTCTTTTTGTTTTTTTGCTAAAAAATTAAAGAGTTCACCGAAAGAACGGGAGAATGATTTGCCTGTATACTGTGCTTTTACCACAGGTGCTACATAACCACAGCCCCATGTTTCGTCACTTGTCACATGGCGCTTTTGGGAGAGCAACCACCGCAAACCAAATACACAAAAAAGGACACCAATAAATAACAAACTTACTTTACCAATAATGGCCATATTTTCGAGCATTTCATTATAATGTGATGGAGTGGCCATTAAATCAACAGAAAAAGCGGTTGCCGTTATTTTCGATACAAAATGAAAATAGAACTGGGGAAATATCGCAATCGAAAGCATTACCGCCACAATTAAATATTGTGGCAGGTGCATTACAAAGGGAGTTTCCCTGGGCTCGTGAGGCAATTCTTTTCTGGGATTACCCAAAAATATAACACCAAATGACTTTGTAAATGTTAATATTGAAATGCCACCCACTATGGCCAATCCGGCAATTACCAAAATTAAAAGAATCACCTGTGAAATAACAGATGCGCTACCCAGTCCTTTAAACAAGCCAACATAAATGATGAATTCCGAAACAAAGCCATTAAATGGGGGCAGTCCTCCAATAGCCATTGCACCAATAAGAAAAAACACCGCAGTAATTGGCATTTTTTTAATCAAACCACCTAAATTGTCAATATTACGGGTGTGTGTTTGCTGATAGATGCTCCCTGCACCAAAAAATAAAAGCGATTTAAACAATGAATGATTTAGTGTATGTAATAATGCAGCACTAAATCCCAGGAGTACAAGATTAGGATTACCAGTACCCAGCCCAATAAGTCCTAGTCCAATGCCAATACCAATAATACCAATATTTTCAATGGTGCAGAAGGCAAGCATTTGTTTAAAATCATATTTTACGGCGGCATTGCCTATGCCGTAAATGGCTGTAGCCACAGACAAACTTAGCAATATTTCACCCAAAAGCAGCCAGTCGTGCTGCAGGTACATAATTATCCTGAAAATACCATAAATACCCAGCTTAACTATTACCCCCGACATAACCCCCGATACATGTGAAGGCGCTGCCGGATGTGCATGCGGTAGCCAGGTGTGAAAAGGGATAAACCCTGCTTTTATAGCAAAGCCTGCGAATAATAAAACAAATATCCAAACCGAGTGATTATCGACAGATAAATTAGCTAATGAAGAAAAATTAAATGAACCTGTTCCGGCAAACAACCAGATAATTCCAATGGTCAAAAACACAACACTAAGGTGCATTTGAACCATATAATTAATCCCTGCCTTTAAAGTGCGCTTATTCTGAAACTCAAATATTACCAGCATTAGGGATGATAGCGACATGAGTTCC
>JARGGF010000930.1 GCA_029210905.1 Bacteroidales bacterium
ATAATTGGTTATCGGAATATCGGCTTCAACAGCAGGTTTTAGCCGGTTTAATATTTGTTTTTTGGTAATCATACAACCGCCACATTGAATTACCAGCGAATACTCATGGATGTCTCTTTCCAGGTTGTCTAATCCGGAAACTACATCATACTCAAGTTTTTTGCCTGTGAAATTGGTTAACCACCGAGGAATTTTTACCCTTCCAATATCATCGCATGAAACATGATGCGAGCATGATTCCAGAAGCAAAATCCGATCACCATCCTTTAATTCTGATATTTTAGGAGTTCCTTTTAAATAATTGCCGAAATCACCTTTCAGTCGGGCCAAAACAACACTAAATCCGGTTAATGGAATATCTTTTGGAATTGAAGCGTCTGCTTTTAGAAATATCTGACTGTCAGTAATGGCCAATTTTGGTTTTATGCCTGTTTTTTTTAAAAATGCATCTACTTCACGTTCTTTTAAAACAATGGCAATACAGTCATTATCAAGAATATCACGTATCATTTGTACCTGTGGAAGAATCATTCTGCCTGCAGGAGCCTCAATGTCTATTGGTGTAATTAACAATACAATATCACCATACGAGACCAAATCGCCAATTAAAGAACTTTGTTTATAGGCACTTTCAGGGATTGTTTTTTTTATTTTTTCAATAAGTTCATCTCTTTTATTTTCCCATTCTTTTTCAGCAATAGTGCTAAATTCAATTAGTTCAGATAAATAGAGCGATTTGACAAGTTCAACGGTCTCATTTGTAACTCTCTCAATATCAGATTTGTTATGCACAATAAGAAAAGGGGTTTTGTAATACTTTAATTGGTCAATCAGTTTTTTCTCAAACTCGCCAATAAGATTGTTTACAATCACTAAAATCCCCAAATCAATTGTTTTAATGGCATCATATGATTTTTCAATCCTTTTTTGGCCTAATTCACCTTCGTCATCAATACCAGCAGTATCAATAAGTACAACCGGTCCAAAGCCTGTTATTTCGAAAGATTTTTTAACAGGATCGGTGGTTGTTCCGGCAGTATCTGAAACAATTGCAATATTCTGATCTGCAAGTCTGTTAATTAAGGAACTTTTGCCATAATTTCTTCTTCCAAAAATACCAATATGTGGTTTTGACTCTTTACCTTTTTTCATAGTTGCATCTTTACTGTTGTAATATTTATTAAAATATTATTGGTTTTTAAAGTTAGATATTGTGCTATTTAATGTGCGATTGTACCAATCATTTAAAGGTTCTGCAAAGTTATTGTTTTTATTTTAATGGAATTTATGATAAAATTCAATCAATTACAAAAACAGGAGGAATTAAGAAGATATCTTTACATTTTTAGTTCATTTTTCTTCAATTTTATTGGCATATAATTGGCATTGGCAAGATTTATGTTTTTAGATTTGCCAGGGTTTTAAAAAAATGGCAAAAATGTAAAGTTTTATAAAAAAAATTCTAATTTTATAGCATCGCAAATCAAAAATAAAAAGATAAAGAAAAAACTTAATGAAGTGGCTCCGAAACATCAAATTACTAACTAAGATTCAGTTATATATAAGCTTATTATTTACTTTAATGTTTATAGTAAGTGGGGCATTTCTTTATTTTGTGCGAAAAGATCAAATAAATGCAGACAATGCAAAGCGCATTGATAATCAGTTAAACGAACTTGTTACCATCATTGATATTTACCAAAAAAGAGATAGGGATATACTTACGCTGGCAAATGCTTTTGCTGAGAATAAAATTAATGAATATAGTGATATTGAAGAGGATGAGAGTAAGGAAATAATAATAAAAGCAGTAGAACCTTTCACAAACAAACCCATGGAAGTAAAAGTAAGGGAATGGACTGTTGATGGACTGCCACTTTTAAACAGTTACCTGCTTGTGGATGAGATTAACAGGCTTACCAAGCTTGATGTGTCGATTTATCAAAAAACTGATAAAGGTTACGTTAATGTATCAACAAGCATCCGTTCAAAATCCAAAGACAGATCAACAGGAGATATTATATTAAACAGTTCTCCAATTGTTAAAGCAATAGAGCAAAGCACCCAGTATACTGGCAGGTTTTATCAGAGTGGAGGATGGTACCTCACCTCTTACAGGCCTATTTTTGTAAATAGCAAAATAAAAGGGTTTTATTATCTTGGAATAAAGGAGCGGATTGGAAGTGCTTTAAAGAGTATTTTTGAAGGGAGGAAATTTTTGAAATCCGGTATTCCTTTTGTGATTTCAAAAGAAGGAATGATGCTTGTTCATCCTGATAAACCCGGCGAGGATTATTCAAAGACCATCATTTATGAAAAATTGATGGAAAACAAGGAGAACAGCACTTTTTTTGATTATCGGTGGCCTGATAATAGAAATGGTAAATGGTGGACGCTACATGCAAAGTACCATCCTGAATCTGAAAGTTATGTATGTATTAGTTATCCAAAGCGTGAACTTTACCAGGAGCTTTTCACCTATTCTCTATATGGATTTATTGGGTTTGTTTTATTTTTTATTTTACTTCAGTTTACTTTGTCACTGGCAAACCAAACCCTGCGTAGAAGATTAAAAGGGCTCCGATTGGCATTAAGCCAGCTTGCGGATGGAAATCGAACTACAAGTTTGTATTTGTCTGGAGAAAAAGAATTTGATATTTTGTCAGAAAAGGTTAATAT
>JARGGF010000931.1 GCA_029210905.1 Bacteroidales bacterium
TGTTGAGCTAAAGTTCTCTCCATAAATCAGCGCAAACTTATCCCAATCAAGGAGTTTTGCCATTTTTACCCATCTATTATTAGGGTCTAATCTGCTTTCAAATTCCGTTTTAAAATTAAAAATATCCAGCTGGTTTTGTGGTACATAATTAAGCATAAATGCAAACTTTTAGCTATAAAAATAGAAAATATCGTGCAATTATGCAAGTAAAATTAGCGCTTAACCCCATATTTTTAAGGGAATTTTACTTTTTCAGCAAGCCCTAACTATATGTTCTTCAACCCATAAGCACTTTAATCGTCAATTTAGGCTCATTATTCCTTTGGGCAATAAGCAACCCATGCCAAAATTTAACATCTGTTAATAAACTGTTAATATGTAAATTCATATAAGTCAGTTTTAATGGTGTTTTTTACTACATTTATTTGTCTTAAATTTTTGTTAAAAACTTAACAATTTATTAAAGATACATTTGGTAAAAATGACCAATTTTGCAAAAACATTTAACTCAAATTAAAATTTAATTTAAACAATGAGAAAATTTAAAAATTTGTTAATTGCGGCGCTATTAATTAGTTCGACTGCTATTTTCGCTCAAGGTGTAACTACATCTTCTGTTAACGGTAAAATTACTGACAACAACGGCGAAGGTTTACCTGGTGCAAACGTTGTTGCGGTTCACACTGAATCAGGCACAAAGTATGGTGCATCTACTGATTATGATGGTTTTTTCAGAATCTCAAACATGAGAGCTGGTGGTCCATATACAATTACCATTTCATTCGTTGGTTTTAACGAATATTCCCAGACTAATATTTTCCTTCAATTAGGACAAACTTTCGCAATTAATCATCAAATGACTGAAGCTGCCAATGCTTTGGAAGAAGTTGTGATTACTGGTGCAGTAAATCCCATTTTTGATGGTAACAAAACAGGTACCGGGACTTATGTGAGCAAAAAACAAATGGAAACTTTACCTACAGTTTCAAGGGGAATAGGGGATTTTTTAAGAACAACGCCTCAAGCTCAAGTAAGCGGAAGCACAATTTCAATTGGCGGACAAAACAATAGATACAACGCTATCTATATTGATGGTGCCGTAAATAATGATGTATTTGGATTGGCTTCCTCAGGAACAAACGGAGGACAAACAGGTGTTAATCCAATTTCTGTTGATGCTATCGAATCTTTTCAGGTTTCAGTTGCTCCATTTGATGTTAGAATTTCTGGATTTTCTGGTGGTGCAATTAGTGCTGTAACCCGTTCAGGAACAAATGAATTTGAAGGATCTGTATATGGTTTTGTTCGTAACGAATCTTTATCAGGCAAAACACCTGTAGATTTAGTGCCTGCAGGAGGTAAAAGAGAAAAATTAGACGATTTTTCAGCCAAAACTTTTGGAGTAAGAGCTTCAGGCGCAATAACTAAAGATAAGTTGTTTTATTTTATAAATTATGAAAATCAAAATGATGAAACTCCAAGACCTTTTAATTATGAGAATTATATAGGCGACTCATCAGAAAGTGATATTCAAAACTTAAGCAGTGTCCTTACAAGCAAATATGGTTTTAATCCAGGTACTTACCTAAGCAATGCCAATACATTGGAAAGTGATAAATTGGTTGCTAAATTAGACTGGAACATTAATGACAATAATAAATTAACTGTAAAACACAGTTATGTAAAAGCTGAGCAAATAAATGCAGCAACATCAAGCACAACGGGCATACGTTTCAGCAGTGGCGGTATTTATTTCCCTTCTACAACAAATACAACTTCTGCAGAGCTAAATTCTAAATTAAGCGACAAGACTTCAAACAGCTTAACACTTGCATATACCTCTGTTTTAGATGATCGAGATCCAGTAGGGAATCCATTTCCTTCTGTAAGAATTAAAGATGGTTCTGGAAGAATCTATTTTGGCTCGGAAGCATTCTCTACCGGTAATATTTTAGAACAAAAAATCGCAACACTTACTGATAACTTTGAAATATATTACGGAAAACACACAGTAACTTTAGGAGCGCATTTAGAGTACTCTGACGTAAGAAATGTGTTTATTAGACAAAATTTTGGCGATTATGTTTTTGCCGATTTAAATACATTTTTAACTGATGGCCCAGCTGAAGATTATAATAGAAGTTATTCATTGCAAGGCGGTATTGGTGATGATTCTAAAGGCGCTGCAGAATTTGATATGTTTCAAGTAGGAACTTATGTTCAGGATGAAATACAAATTTCCAATGATTTTAAAGTGAGCGTTGGTTTAAGATTCGATGCTCCTATTTGGTCAGATGGGTTGGTAAACGAATCCTTTAATACCTCAACTGTTGCCTTATTGGAGGCTGAAGGTAAAGATTTACAGGGAGCAAGAGTTGGGGAAGGTGTCTCAACCACCATTCATTTCTCTCCTAGAATAGGTTTTAACTGGAATGTAAATGGAGAATATAACACGCAAATTCGTGGTGGTATAGGGGTATTTACTTCAAGAGTTCCATTGGTTTGGCCTGGAGCTGTTTATAACAATAACGGTATGGCAATTGGCGCAGCAAATGAAAGTAATTTGCCTAATGGGGGCGTTTTTGTTGCTGACCCATTTGGTCAACCTGTTGGGCCTGCAGTTGGATCGGGACAATTGGGTGGTGATATTAACCTTTTTTCAAGTGATTTTAAATTG
>JARGGF010000932.1 GCA_029210905.1 Bacteroidales bacterium
ATTTAATATTCAAACCTGATTTTTTTTCTTCCAGAAAGTAAATGTGACAATTAATATTGCTGAGTAGTGTTAAATACACACTTCAAAAATTAACTGTCAGTTTCTTAAAGTATTTTAGTCCTATAATTGATAATTTAACTAATTGTAAAAATAACACCTATTGCTCGACAAATATATTTTATCTTAAAGTAAAAACAAAATAATTTTAAGATTATTTTTAGATTAAGTCAATATAATAGCCATTAAAAAACATATAATCAGGACTATATAATTTTAACATTTTTTAATATTTGTTTAAATTAACATAGAAAAAACTAAAGGTGTATTAAAAACACTATAAATTTTATATTGAAATTTTGATCAAAGAATAAAACTTCTTATGTTTGCACCATGATTGAGAATGATGTGTTAATACAACACCCTTTAAGGGAACCTATGGTTAAGGATACCAATCCTTATATTTCAGTGGACTGTGTGATATTTGGTTTTGACTTTGAGAAACTGAATGTGCTTTTACTTGAAAGAAATCTTTCTGATGGTGATGGGAACCTTATCTTTTCAGATCATTCTTTAGTGGGGCATCATATTAAAATAAATGAATCGCTTGATGCTGCTGCCGCCAGGGTCTTATTTGAAACAACAGGTCTGTCTAACATCTATCTTGAACAGTTTTTTGTATTTGGCTCGCCCGACAGGCTTAAAAAAGAGCGTGCTCAATTGTGGTTAAAATCTATTGGCAGGGATCCTGAAAAAAGAGTGGTTACAGTGGGTTATTTTTCTCTGGTAAATACCAACGCAGTTCATGTTTCATATACCCAACGGCATGCTTGCTGGTGCAACATTAATGAAGTTGGTGAATTGGCTTTTGATCATAATCAAATATTAGACAAAGGCCTGGAAGCTTTAAGGCTTAAAATTAAATCGGAACCTATTGCATTTGAACTGCTTCCTCAGAAATTTAGTTTATCTCAATTACAAAAATTATATGAAGTAGTACTTGGAATAGAAATAGATAAACGAAATTTCAGGAAAAAAGCGATACAAGCTAATTATATAGTCCCTTTGAATGAAAAGCAAAAAGATGTGGCTCATAAACCCGCTCAATTGTTTATGTTTAGCAGAGATATTTATGAAGCTACCAAAAAAGAGAACTTTAATTTTAGCTTGTAATACCATATTATTTTGATTAAAGATTTTTAGAAATACAGTTTATACGCTAATTGAATTCTTCAGAAAAGCGCCTATTCTCTTCTGAAGGCTAAAATACCACCTATTGCATTATCTCAATAATATGATTTTATAATATTATTGAGATAAGATTTTCGTATTAAATATTTTAGTATCAAGAATATACTAATATAGCAGTTTGGCTGTCTGTATCAGAATATTTTTCATTTAAAAAACCTATAATGGAATCTACAACATTTAAGCCGCTGGCTTTAAAAGAAAAAGTCGGTTATGCCCTTGGGGATGCAGGAACCAATATTGCATGGCGAACCATGTCAACTTTTCTGCTTATTTTTTACACAGATGTTTTTGGCATACCACCTGTTGCCGCCGGACTTCTTTTATTGATAGCCCGCTTAAGTGATGGTGTTACCGATGTAATTATGGGAATCATTGGCGACCGGACACGTACAAAAAAAGGGCAGTTCCGGCCATGGATTTTATGGACAGCAGTTCCTTTCGGGATTATTTTATCTCTTACTTTTACCACCCCTCCTTTTGGTTTAACCGGTAAGCTAATTTATGCTTACATTACTTATATTTTGTATACTTTAATTTATACTGCCAGTAATGTGCCCTATGGTGCATTAATGGGTGTTATGACTTCTGATGAAAAAGAACGTACAAGCCTTTCGTCTTTTAGATTTGCAGGTGCTTATTTTGGAGGTATTCTAACCCAGGGCCTTCTAATTTATTTTGTGCTTTTCTTTGGAAATGTCAATCCTTCTATTGAAGTGAAACCTCTGGCAAATGGTGAAAATTATCTTGTTACAGTAACCTCTTCTAAAGATGTTGAAAACGCGGCAGTATCATGTAAAAGTGGGCTGTCTGCTAAATTTTTCAGGATTGATAAAAATATAGAGTCTGTTGATAATGAGATGATTAATTCACTAAAAGCAGATCCCGATTTAGTGCATACTACCCAGGTGAGTTTCAATATGGAAGCCAATAAAACCTACACTTTTGCAGCCTACGATAACAATAATCTGAAACCTGAAAATATCCAATGCATCAATCAAAAGAAGGGTTACCAGAATTCCGTTTATTTGCTTTCAGTTCTTCTTGTTATTTTTCTTTTAATTACTTATTACACAACAAAGGAGCGTATAGTAATCAATAAAGAACAACAGGGTAAAGTTAAAGATGATTTAAAAGATCTGCTCACCAACGTCCCCTGGTTGATTTTATTATTTATTGGCTTTGTTTTCTGCATTTATAATGGCATTAAGCAAGGCGTTACGGTAATGTATTTTAAGCGCTATTTGAATAATGAGGCACTTTCAGCAATTTATATGGTTGGGCTATTAGTGGTGTCAGGTATTGCTGCACTTTCAACAACTCCTCTTGTTAAGCTGATGGGGAAAAAGAAATTGTTTTTAGCAGTGATGTTGTTTTCGGCTGCTTCTAATGGCCTACTGGCCTTTGCCGGACCCGACGATCAAACCCT
>JARGGF010000933.1 GCA_029210905.1 Bacteroidales bacterium
ACTAAAACTGCTCCATAAAAATGGTAATACAATATGGGTAGAGATTGTCTCCTTCTATCAAAAAAATCCGAAAACGGGCCGAATTGAATCGATTGGCACTAACAGGGATATTACAAAACGAAAAATTACTCAGATTGCATTACTTAAAAGTGAACAACAGTATCGACTTTTGTTCGAAAATATGAATGAGGCATTTGCTTTGCATAAAATCTTAACAAATGAAAAAGGCGTCCCTGTGGATTATGAATTTATTGATATAAATTCGAAATTTGAGCAGTTTACTGGCTTAAAAAAAGAAAATATTATTGGCAAAACTGTTTTGGAAATAATGCCAAATACTGAAAAGTATTGGATAGAGCGTTATGGAAAAGTAGCCCTAGACAATGAACCACAAGAATTTTCAGACTATTCTGGAGAACTTGACAAATATTATCAAGTTAAAGTATATTCTCCTCAATATCAATATTTTGCAGTTACATTTTCTGATATTACCTTTCAACATAAAGCAGAAAAAATACTCCAGCAAAGTGAAGAAAAATTCAAAAACAGATTTGCTTACTTCCCCTTCCCTACTTTTATATGGCAGCGAAAGGATGATGATTTTGTGATGATTAGTGCCAACAAAGCAGCCTATGACCAAAGCAATGGAGAAATAGAAAACATTTTTGGTATAAAATCAAGGATTCTATGGAAAAATGAACCAGAATTATCAGATTATTTAGACAATTGTTTCAACTCAAAATCAAACTTCACCATTGAACGTTATTATTATTTTAGAGGCAGCAAAAAAAACCAATATGTATCTACTACTTATAGCTTTCTCCCCCCTGATAATGTGCAGATTATAACCATGGATATTACTGACAGAAAACTGGCTGAGGAGGAAATAAGAAGCCAAAAGAAGCTATTTGAAACCATGTTTAATGCAATTTATGATGGCGTGGTGATTACAGATATAAACAGAAAAATTCTAATGGCAAACAATGGCATGAAAAGCACTTTTGGCTATCAACCTGAGAACCTGATTGGTAAAACGACGGAAATGTTGTATGTTGATAGTACGAAATTTAATAATTCCGGAGAAGAAGTCTTTGACGAAACGGCTCAAGGTTCTGAAAATTTATACATCACTTACTATAAGGATGCAGAGGGGAACACTTTCCCCGGTGAAACTTTCGGAACTAAATTATTTGATAATAGTGGTGTCTGGATAGGAAATTTAGGTATTATTCGAAATATTTCTGAGCGACAAAAAATGATTTCCGACCTTCTGAAAGCGAAAGAAAAAGCAGAAGAAAGTGAAAATAAATACAGAAATTTGGTTGAAACAGCCCAGGAACTCATCTGGAAATGCGACAATAAAGGAAAATTTACCTATTTAAATCAGGCATGGGAGCAAACACATGGATATAAAATTGAAGAAATGCTTGGTAAAGGATTTGATGAGTTTCAGCTTGAAGAAGTCTTTCAAAGAGATAGCACTGAATTTTCGAAAACCCTGATTAAAGGTGCTATTAAAAATTATGAAACAACGCATATATCAAAGGAAGGAAGAGAACTTACTTTATTATTTAATGCAATACCAGTGTTTGATATTGAAGGAAATATTATTGGAAGCCAGGGAACTGCGACTGATATTAGCGATAGGAAAAATTATGAAAAAGAACTGGAGGATCACCGCAACAATCTGGAAAAACTCGTGCAAGAAAGAACTGATGAACTTAAGGCAGCTAGCGAAGAACTCAGGTCTAACCTTATAGAACTTATTGAAATACGCGAATCTTTACTCAAAAGTGAAGATGTTTTAAACGAAGTACAGTCCCTTGGGGCTATTGGAGGATGGAGTTATGATGTTTCGGGCAATGAAGCTTGGTGGACAAAAGGTTTGTTTGAATTGCACGATTTGCCTTTTGACAGGCATTCTAGCGAAATTCAGAAAAAAATAGAGCAAAGTATCATTTGTTATCCTGAACAAGATAGAGAATTGGTTAACGACTCCTTTAATAAAGCAGTCATCGAAGGAATACCCTATGCTCTGGAACATATATTTACAACCTATAAAGGACGAAGAATCTGGGTGAAAAATGTTGGCAAACCTGTAAGTGAAAATGGAAAAATTGTCAGGGTAATTGGCGCCCTTATAGATATTACAGAGCAAAAAAACTCTGAAATGCTTTTGCAATCTGCCAAGGCTATGATTGAGAGCTCCAATGAAGAGTTAAAAGCTTCCAATGTAGAGCTTTACCAACAAAAAGAAGCCCTCGAAGAAACACTAAAGAAACTGCATGAAGCCCAGGCACAGCTCATCCAGTCCGAAAAAATGGCCTCATTGGGTATATTAGTTGCAGGTGTGGCACATGAAATCAACAACCCTGTGAATTTTATAAGTGCCAGCTTATCAGGCCTTAAAAATAATTTAGACTATCTGTCAGGCTATACTTCACTTTATAATCAAATTGACAAAAACACCAGGGAAGTAATAAAAAAAATTAAGGAAAAAGAAAAAGAAGCCAGTTTTGAAGAGGTTTTGGAAATGTTCAGACGTTCAATTGATATCATTGAAGTAGGTATCGAGCGTACTACAAAAATTGTAAAAGGCCTTAGATCTTTTGCCAGATCTGATGAAACTAAGTTGGATAAATATAATGTTCATGAAAATATCGAAAATAC
>JARGGF010000934.1 GCA_029210905.1 Bacteroidales bacterium
ACTTTTTTGATATTGTCAATAATATCTGGACGGCTTCGCCAGTTCTCAATAATTTATTTGGAATTGGAGATGATTACGAAAAATCCCTTGAGAGCTGGAATGAAATTGTTCACCCCGAACATAAGGATGAAATGTTAAATTATTTTGTAAATACTGTAGTAAAGGACCGAAACCCATTTTTTAAAGAATATAAAATAAAACGGATAAACGATGGGGAGGAACGTTGGGTATTAGGACATGGACAGCTTGAATACGATAAAGAAGGTAAAGTGCTTACCATGATTGGTACTATCCAGGACATTACTGAAAGGAAAGAATTTGAAATTGCGTTGCAAAAGTCGAACCGGCATTGGCAAACACTTACTGAAGCCACCAGAATACTAAACTCAGAGATGGAGCTTAAACAGATCCTCAGATACCTTGTAAGTTCGGCCATGCAGTTGACTGGTGCTCAGGAAGGTACTGCAGGAATGCTTAGAGAAGGGAAAATGGTTTTCAGGGAGTATAACGCACAAGGCAAATTACTTCCAATAGATTATTCTTTTGAAGAAGGGTATGGTGTCCCTGGCCATGTTTTAGAAACCAAAAGACCTTATCTGGCTAACAAAGCAGAAGAAGATGAACATGTTGTCCCGGATATTCAAAAACAACTAGGTTTTTATAACCTTGTTGATACTCCTATAATTAATCGAAATGGAAAAGTTATTGGATGTTTTGAATTGCATAATAAGCCCGGAGGCTTTGATGATTATGATATTATGCTGTTGCAAAACCTTGCATCAGCTACTGCCATTGCAATTGAGAATGCCCAAATTATTGAACAGCTTAAAAAAACAAAACAAGCACTTATTAGTACAGAGTCCAACCTTCTATCACTTATAAATAACAGGAAAGAGTCTATCTGGTCAGTGGATAATACATACAGGCTGATTGTTTGTAATGATTTTTTCAAAGATTCCTATCGGGCTGCCTATAATTTTGATTTGAAAATTGGGATTAACCTTGTTGAAATACTGACACCCGAATTAAGGGAATTCTGGAAACCAAAATATGACAAAGCCCTGGGTGGAGAAAGATTATCTTTTGAATTTTCCGAAATTATTTTGGGTGAAAAAATATATCTCAACGTTTTCCTAAACCCTATCATTGTTGGTGGTGAAATAAAAGGGGTATCAGCACTTTCGCTAGATATTACCGAAAAAGTTACTTCGGAAAGGGAACTTAAAAAAAGCGAAGAAAAGTTCAGAAAGTTATTTGAAAATCATTCTGCAATTCACCTGCTTATTGATCCCGACACAGGGAGGATTGAAAACGCCAACCAGGCCGCAGTCGATTTTTATGGCTGGACAATTGATGAATTAAAAAATATGCGCATACACGATATAAATACTCTTGGCCACGACGAAATTGAAAAGCGAATTCAAATTGCCCGTAAAAGTAACAACCTGTTTTTCGAGTTTAAACACAGAACAGCCAGCAGAAACATACGTGATGTAGAAGTTTTTAGCAGTAAGGTAGAATTGTTTGGCAAGGAATTCCTTCACTCCATAATTCATGATATTAGCGAAAAAAACGAAAGCGAGAAAAAACTAAAACTGTTGGCGCATTCCATTGAACAAAGTATGGCTGTTGTAGTAATAACCAACCAGGAAGGAAGGATAGAATATGTTAACCCTGCTTTTACAAAAATTACGGGCTTTACCTTCGACGAAGTACAAGGGAAAAAACCCGATATTTTGAAATCCGGCCATCATAGCCATGAGTTTTATAAGCATCTATGGACAACTATTAGTTCGGGCAATAATTGGGAAGGTGAATTTAAGAACAAGACTAAAAATGGGGATTTATATTGGGATAAAACAATTATTTCGCCATTAATTGACAGGGAGGGGTTGATTACAAATTATATTGCAATTAAGGAGGATATCACTGAAGAGAAGAGAATGATTGATGAGCTGATCGAAGCAAAAGAAAAAGCAGAAGAAAGTGATGTGTTAAAGTCGGCTTTTCTTGCAAATATGAGCCACGAAATAAGGACCCCGCTAAATGGCATATTAGGATTTACTGGTTTGCTTACCAGGCAAACCCTGCTTCCGGACCACAAACGTATAGAATATGGCAAAATTATTGAGCATTGTGGTCAAAACCTGTTGCATCTTATAAATGATGTGCTTGATATTTCAAAACTGGAATCCGGCCAATTAAAAATTACCCAAACAACTTTTAATTTAACCAATACCCTGAAAACTACTTTTAAAATTTATCAACGTAAAATTGGAGAGAGCAAAAAAGAAGCCCTTGAATTAAAACTTAAATTACCTGATCAAGAAATCATATTCGAATCGGATGAAAACAGGTTAAACCAGGTTTTTTCAAATCTCCTTGATAATGCTGTAAAATTTACGGAAAAGGGTGAAATTTCATTTGGAATTTCGGCTATCGAACCACAAAAAATTTTGTTTTTTGTTGCTGATTCAGGAATTGGTATCCCCCAGGAAAAGCAGGAATTTATTTTTGACCGTTTTGCACAGGCAGATCCTGATATTGCGATAAATTATGGAGGAACCGGCCTTGGTTTATCCATTGTAAAAAAAATTATTCACATTATGGGCGGTGACCTGTTTTTAGAGTCAGAAACCAACAAAGGAGCTGTATTCTATTTTTCCC
>JARGGF010000935.1 GCA_029210905.1 Bacteroidales bacterium
CAATGACTAAAACTAAGCTATATTCCAAGAATACAAGTTGTTAAATAATATACCAATAACCAATACACCAATATACCAGTAACAGTTAACTCTTAACTTTTAACTCTTAACTCTAATGACCAATAACCAGTGACCAATGACAAAAACTAAGCTATATTTCAAGAATACAAGTTGTTAAATAATAACCAATATACCACTACACCAATATACCAGTAACAGTTAACTCTTAACTCTTAACTTTCAACTCTAATGACCAATGACAAAAACTAAGCTATATTTCAATAATACAAGTTGTTAAATAATAACCAAAATACCAATTTCCAATAACCAATATACCGCCCCCTTTAACTTTTAACTTTTAACTTTTAACTCTTAACTCATAACTTTTAACTCATAACTCATAACTCATAACTTTTAACCTTCTTCCCCAACCTAATTTTAGATTTTTTGATTTGTTCAACAGCAATTTCAGCAATTGCAGTAGCACCTTTAACTGATAAATGCGTGTTATCATGTTTTCCTTCAGGATAATAAGGATGTTCACCCAGCTCAAAATGAAGGTGCAATTCTTTCGATTTTTCCACCCCATATGATTCTTCCAGTAATTCTGTATAATATTGTAAATCAATCAATGGCACTTTTAGTTCCTGGGCTACTAGTCGGGTTTCCAAAGGATAATCCTTATGCGTGTCAATTAAAGCACCTTGTTCATTAAAATGCCTGCGGGTAATTGAGGTAAATAATATGGGGTGTGCCCCTTTTTTTCGTGTTTCATTCACAAAACGCATCAAATTATGACGATAAATGGTATGCGGATTGGTATAACGCAGCGGATCACTCTCTTTTCCATCATTGTGACCAAACTGTATGAAAACATAATCGCCTTTCTTTAATGAATTATAAATAGAATCCCAACGTTTTTCTACGATAAAACTTCGTGTACTTCTTCCATTAACCGCCCTGTTATCTATGATCACATCTTCGGTAAAATAGTTTTGCAACATTTGTCCCCAACCACGCTCAGGATTAACTTCAGGCTTTGGTTTATTGGCCATGGTAGAATCACCAATGGAATAAACGGTGATTTGTCTTGCACAACCGGTAGATAATATTAATAAAATAACAAATAATTTGACTTTCATAATGTATTGATTTATATTTTAATGGAACACTGATTGAATTCAAAAAATTGGAACACGGATTGGATCGGATTTTAGCTGATTTGCACGGATAAGACCTTCGGTCTTCCGTCTTCGGTCTTCCCGCTATTCCCCATACCAGCCTTTCTTACCTAAAATATTCTCAATCGTATACTTCCTGGCCTCAGACTTTTTTAACTGATGCGACCAGGCAACTCTTTTATCAGTTTTGCTCCCTTCGCCACTACAATTATATTCAGCATAAAAAGCAGTTTTTTCAGCTTCTGGTTTTGACCAGTTGTGCCAACCTTCAGACCTGATATGTTTTCCCATTTCACAATTAATAAAAACAGTTTTGGCAAATATCCGCCAGGGACGGCCCAGATAAACCTGAGTGGCATTTTCATTGGCAGTCAATTTACAATTCAAAAAAACAAAACCAAAATCCTCGCCCCCCGGAGTAGAAGCTGCAGTAATGTAAGAATCTTTCTTACTATGAATCACACAATTTTCAAACAATGCTGTGGCGCGGCCAAAAATAAAATCAGTAGTGCCTTCAATGTAACAATTTTTATAGTACTGCCGTGCACTATCACCTGATGCATACAAAGTATCCTGGTTGCCCAGAAGGTTGCAGTTTTCAATCAATACTTTATCGGCAAATACCGATAATGCAACGGCCTGACCCACCTCGCCCGAAGTATTTTCAATGGTTAAATTGCGGGCAATAAAATTATCACCTTCAACAAATAACGTTGGTGTGTAAAATGTGCTGTTGCGGCCCATGTTCATTTTGCCAAAATAATCATCATAAGATATAATTGTTTTTTCTTTGCTCTCCCCTATCAATGAAAGATTTGTATTCCATTCGTGAATTTTGATTTTCTCTTTATAAAGCCCGTTTTTTATAAAAATGGTTATTCTTTCATAAGGAAATGCTTTAGCATGGTTGATGGCTTCCTGAATGCCCATAAAATCGCCGCTACCATCCTGTGCAACAACAATAAAGTTTTTGTATTCAGAAGACTTTTGTTGCTTATCATTTACCCCCACTTTGGCATATTTTTTTTTCCATTTGGGATATTTCTTCAACACTTCGTTAGGTTCGCGTGTGTACCAGGCATATCCAGTCCTTCTTTCCAGTCCAATTTCACTATAGGAGGCTTTTTTGATACCATCCCTGTCGCAAAAAAAAGGGGTATTGTCATTAAGTTCCATAAAGCGGGCCCACATGGGTCTTGCAAGGGAATCCTTCTCCAGGTTCTTATTAATTATCTTGCCTTTGTCATCGTAAGTACGAACCTCATTAAATCCAGTAATTTTAGTTTTTTCAAACCACTTAACAGCCTGATCCACAGCATTTATTATTCCTGGTGAAGGATTAGGTACCGACATCAGTAACAATACAATTTGAGCAGATTCTTTACCGCTAAGAGAAGGCAGTTCATAAGCCCGAGCTTTTGCTGGTTCCAGTGTTTTTTCGTCGTGCTGTGCACACCAACTGCTTAATACCCCATTTTGTTT
>JARGGF010000936.1 GCA_029210905.1 Bacteroidales bacterium
AGTGGGAAATCTAAAGTTTTATCAGATTTGCAAGTTTTTTGTTTCAATGATTTTCTTATCTTATTGCCAAATTTATTCCTATGTTAATTGAGATTCCAAACAACAAAAAAGCGCGGGTAGTAATAATTGGTGGTGGTTTTGGTGGCATTCAAATTGCCAAAATGCTTCAAAATAAAGACATTCAGGTAGTTATTGTGGACAGAAACAATTACCACACTTTTCAGCCTTTAATGTATCAGGTGGCTACATCGGCTCTTGAAGCTGAATCGATTGCCTACCCAATCAGGAAAATTTTTAATAAGTCAAAAAACTTTTTTTTCCGCCTTGGTGAGGTAAAATTTATAGATCACCAGAAAAAAGTAATTGAACTAGAAAATGATACCCTGGAATATGATTATTTGGTAATTGCTACCGGAGCAAAAACCAATTATTATGATAATGAGGGACTAACCATTTCTGCTATGCCAATGAAGAGTATCCTGGAGTCGCTTGATTTGCGCACCATGCTGCTGCAAAATTTTGAAAGGGCATTACTTATTAATAATGAAAGGAAAAAACAAGGTATGTTAAATGTAGTGATTGCCGGAGCAGGACCAACTGGTGTTGAGCTCGCCGGTGCTTTGGGTGAATTAAAAAGGTCTGTTTTTCCCAAAGATTATCCTGAGTTGGATCTTTCAAAAATGAATATTTACCTTGTTCAGAGTGGAGACAGAGTGCTCCCAATGTTGTCGCCAAAATTATCTGAAAAAGCAAAAAAATATCTTGAAAAATTAGATGTTACGGTAGTTTTGAATACCAAAGTTCTGGATATTTTTGGGGATTATGTTCAAACCAGTGCGGATGAGGACATAATTGCTAAAACCTTAATCTGGACAGCAGGTGTTACAGGTAACCCTGTAAATGGCCTGCCTGCCGAAGTAATTAATAGGGCCGGACGCATTCTGGTGGATGAATTCAATCAGGTAAAAGGCTTGGGTGATATTTTTGCAATTGGCGATGTTGCATGTATGGAAACAAAAGAATATCCTCTAGGCCACCCACAAATTGCTCAGGTAGCCATGCAACAAGGTAAATTATTAGGTAAAAACCTGCTGAATAAAATTTGCAAAAATAAAACCTATGTTCCATTCAAATACAAACATAAAGGTTCTATGGCAACCGTTGGTAAAAACAAGGCCTTGGTTGAAATTGGGAATCTTAAAATTGGAGGATTTGTTGCCTGGTTTATTTGGATGGCAGTGCACCTGATGTCACTTATCGGTTTTAGAAATAAGGTAGTAACCTTATTTAACTGGATGAAAAACTATTTTAATTCGGATAGGGGTATGCGTCTGATTATTACCCACTTTGATCTGCAGGAAGAAAAACGCAAACGTCGTAAGGAGTTTGAGAGCAGGTTGGAACAGACTTAATATTATCAATCAGAGTTATATAGAATAAGTTTGAAAAAGAAGAAAAATATTGAAGAATTAAAAGTTGTATCGAAGATCCTTCAAGTATAAAGAAGGAAATTTTAAATGAAAAGCAGTTATTTGATCTTGTATTAACCTTTGTACTTCGCTGGTGATATATTAATAGGAATCTATTTTACAGCCATGATAGATTCTATTTTTTTAATTGTTTGCTTTATAGATTATATTGACAAAAGTTCACCTAAAACGACTTTAGAATAAAATATTCTTATATTTACCCTCTAAATAATAAGATATATTTATATGCCGCAGCAAACCCAAAATCAATTTGAACAAATAGATATAAAAAAGATTTTTTATGGCAAAAGTCCTAAAATAGCAAGATGGATCCCAGGATTTGTATTTAAGTACCTGAAAAAAATTACCCACGAGAAGGAACTAAATCAATTAATAAACAATTATGGTCATCTAAAAGACTTTGAGTTTTCAGCTGCCATGATTAAGTTATTTAATATCACAATTACAGTTGAAGGTGAAGAAAACCTGCCTAAAGAAGGGCGATATATTTTCGCTTCCAACCATCCTCTGGGTGGTTTAGACGGACATATTTTAATGTATCTTGTTGGCCGGAAATATGGTTCTTATAAATTTCTGGTAAATGATCTGTTAATGAAATTAAAAAATCTGCATGGAGTATTTATCCCTGTAAATAAGCATGGCCGTCAAAGTCTTGAACTTGCACAAAAACTTGATGAGGCTTATCAGTCTGATGCTCAGATCTTAACCTTTCCTGCAGGACTTGTAAGTAGAAGAATTAAAGGCCGGATAATTGATCTGGAATGGCATAAAAGCTTTATTACTAAGGCAAAACAATATAAGCGAAATATCGTTCCTGTTCATATGAGCGGCAATAATTCTAATTTTTTTTATAATTTGGGAAGGTTTAGGAAGAAGCTTGGGATAAAGGCTAACATTGAAATGTTATATCTTATCGATGAGGCATATAAACATAAGGATAAGCACATTACTGTTAAGTTTGGAAAACCAATTAGCTGGGAAACCTTTGATACTTCAAAACGCCCTGGCGAATGGGCAAAGTGGGTTAAAGAAATCTCCTATCGACTCGATGGGGTAGAAAATCTGCCTTTTTAAACAAATTTCTTGGAAGCAAAAAGAATTAATTTGTCAGCCTTGAAAAAGTCAGTTGATTTTAAATACCGGTTTTGCCATTTATAACGGAACTTCCTTTT
>JARGGF010000937.1 GCA_029210905.1 Bacteroidales bacterium
TAATGAGGAAGGCGATAAAGAATTAAAAACTTTCAATATTGAACATGACAAAAAGTACCGTATCCCACTTATAAAGAAGGCTTTCGAAAAAGCTGGTGGCTCACTGGTATTTTATGTAAGCCCCTGGAGTCCGCCTGCATTTATGAAAGACAATAATAATATGCTGCGGGGTGGAAAATTATTGCCAGATTATTACCAGGCCTAGGCAAATTATTATGCCAAATTTATCAAAGCCTACGAGAATGAAGGCATGCCAATTTGGGGATTGACAATACAGAACGAACCAATGGCCACACAGCGCTGGGAATCATGCATATATACAGCAGAAGAAGAACGTGATTTTTTGAAAAACTATTTAGGCCCCACACTGGAAAAGGAAGGATTGGGCGATAAAAAAATTGTGGTATGGGATCACAACAGAGATTTAATCAACCACAGAACAAATACTATCTTTGACGACCCTGAAGCTGCAAAGTATGCCTGGGGAACTGGTTTTCACTGGTACGAAACCTGGACGGGCAGCGAGCCAAACTTTACCAATTTAGCCAAAGTACAAGAATCTTATCCTGATAAAAAATTACTATTTACCGAAGGTTGCAACGAAGCTTTCGACAGCACAAAATACCAATATTGGCCCAATGCCGAAAGATACGGAAAGTCTATGATTAATGATTTTAATTGTGGCACGGTAGGTTGGACCGACTGGAACATACTTTTGGATGAAACAGGTGGACCCAATCATGTAAGCAATCTTTGCTTTGCCCCTATCCATGCTGATACAAGAACCGATAGTTTAATTTATACACCTTCGTATTTCTATATCGGTCATTTTTCCAAATTTATCAGCCCGGGCGCAAAAAGGATAAGCACAGCGCCAAGCAGAACGCATTTATTAAGCACCTCATTTTTAAACGAGGACGGAAAAATGGTCACCGTGGTAATGAATCACACCGATGCAGCCATTTCATATAAACTTTATGTTGGAGACTATGCCACCCAGGTTAATATTCCTGCACGGGCAATACAAAGCCTTGTTTATTAGAGTTTTATAATATATTAAATTCGAATTAATTATCGGCTCCTTTCAAATGAAAACTTTCATTTTGTCAGGAGTCGATTCATTTTTAATATTTATCCCGGATTACTTATCTAAATTTAATATTTGGTTTTTTCTTAATCTGACTTTTAACATAGGATTAGCATAATAGTTTTGAATTCATCAACATAATGATCGAGACACAAACTGAAAATAAGTTACTTTTGATGCATTATTTAATTTGTTGATTATAAATGAAACTGTACTTAAAAATGGGAATTGCTATTTTGTCCATCTATATTTTAACAATGGCAGTCGTCTATTTATTACAGGACAAGCTTATTTTTCAATCAACTAAACTTTCTTCAAATTACGAATTTAATTTCAATCAGCCTTTTAATGAATACACCTTAAAAACAGCTGATAATGAGCAACTTAATTTATTGCTTTTTAAAACAAACATTTCTCAGGCACGGGGAATTATCATATATTTTCATGGAAATGCCGGTAATTTAAACCGCTGGGGCAAATATGCGGTAGATTTTACCAGCCTGAGATATGACGTTTTAATGGTAGAATACCGGGGTTATGGAAAAAGTACTGGTACACCAACTGAAGAGGTACTCTATTCAGATTCAAAATTTATCATGAAAAGCTGGAAGAATTTTTAAGTGACTAATTCTATATTCGAAGCAGCATCGGCACTTTTTCAAAATATTGCTATCAATTACTGGTATCATGGCAACTTCATGTCCTGTGGATGATGGGATGTCACTTTATCTGATAATTTTGCCATAAATCAGATCATTCCATTCTTTATTAATCTACTGAATAACAGGTTTTTATAAGTGTTCCCAATAGGAATGTCCTGCCCTGCAATTTCGATATATTTTTGTTTTATTGCCTCAATCTTATCTAATGCAATAGCATATGATTTATGAATTCTTAAAAATTGAGAAGCCGGAAGTTTTTCAATAAAGTTCTTAATATTGCTCAAACAAATTATTTTTCCTGATGGTGTCCAGATTTTAACATAATCTTTCATGGCTTCTATATAAAGAATATCCCTAAATACAATTCTTTGCATTTTTCCTTCTGATTTAATGAAAATAGAATCCTGCTCATTGGTTTGATGTTCTTCTTTATGCTCCGATATCGGCAGACTATTCCTGGTCCGAAAAACCTCGGTAACTTTATCAATGGACTTCAGAAATCGTATAAATGAAATTGGTTTTAGCAGATAATCAGTAACGTTCAATTCGTATCCCTGCAAAGCATAATTTTCATAAGCAGTGGTAAAAATTATAATTGGCTTCACGGATAAAGTTTCAAGCAATTCAATTCCTGAAAGATCATTCATTTGAATATCCAGAAAAACCAAGTCAACTTTGTTTTGTTTAATAAAGTTTATAGCATCAACGCCATTATCAATTAACCCCAAAAGATTCAGAAAATCAACCCGTTTGATGTAATCTTCCATTTTTTCAAGGGCCAATGGCTCATCGTCTACTGCTATGCAATTAATTTTCATTAAACTTTAACCTTAGTTTCACTATAAAATTATTGTTTTTTATACCAACTTCTAAATCGTAGTTATCTTTATAAATTAAATCTAACCTGCGACG
>JARGGF010000938.1 GCA_029210905.1 Bacteroidales bacterium
TAAGCCGATGTTGATACTTTTGCCTGTCCTATTGTTAAAAAACGATTGGTAAATGCATTGGTTCTGATATCCCCATCTTTTAGTTCGTCGGATAAGCGAAGGGCAAACTCTTTCGTCCCGCCGCCACCTGGAATAACACCTACACCGAATTCCACCAATCCCATATACGTTTCTGCATGGGCAATTACTTTATCACAGTGCATTGATAATTCACATCCTCCACCAAGTGCCATTCCATGAGGAGCAGAAATCACAGGTACAGAGGAATATCGCATGCGCATGGTTGTTTTTTGGAACCAGTTGACTGCAAAATTCAATTCATCCCACTCCTGCTCTACTGCCAGCATAAAAATCATTCCAACATTGGCTCCGGCTGAAAAATGATCTCCCTCGTTATATATGATAAGTGCCTCATAATCAGACTCAGCTAAATCAAGTGCTTTGTTCAATCCTTGTAAAGTACCTTGTCCAATGGTATTCATTTTGCTGTGGAATTCTATATTAAGGACTCCATCACCTAAATCAAAAATGGTAGCATCGTTATTTTTCCATACAACATTATTTTCGCGCAATAAATTTAAGGAAAGTTTTCCATCCTGTCCCGGAACAGCTTTATAAGTCTTACTGGGAACATCATAAAAATGCTTTAACCCTTTTTCAATTTTGTAAAAAGTTTTTGCCCCGGAATCCAGCATATCATATATCCATTGAGCAGGTTTTTTACCCGCTTCTTCCATAAGTTTAATGCTCGAATCAAGGCCAACTGCATCCCAGGTTTGAAATGGACCTAATTTCCATCCAAAACCGGCATTAAGGGCATCATCTACCTTATAAATTTCATCCGAAATTTCGGGTATTCTATTTGATACAAATTGAAATAAACTTGCAAAAGTACTTCGATAGAATTCTCCGGCTTTCCCTTTATCTTCAAATAAAATTTTTGTGCGCTTGGCTAAATCGTCAACGCCTTTTGTTTTTTCAAAAACCGGGAAATTTGGTTTAGGAGCTTCTACATATTCCAGTGTTTCAAAATCCAGTGATAGGAATTTCTTTTTACCGTCCTCTTCCACTTTCTTAAAAAAGCCTTGTCTGGTTTTTGAGCCTAACCACTTATTTTCCAACATTTTATTCAGGTAATCCGGAATTTTAAAGGTGTCATTCGACTCATCCTTTGTAGTTTCCCTGATATTATTGGCAACATGAACAAGGGTATCAAGTCCAACAATATCAGCAGTTCTAAAAGTTGCTGATTTTGCCCGGCCAATAATAGAACCAGTTAATTTATCAATTTCAGGAATTGTTAACCCATAGTTCTTTACATTGTTAAACAGTTCCATGATAGCAAAAGTACCTACCCTGTTGGCAATAAATGCAGGTGTATCCTTTGCAGGAACCGGCACTTTACCTAGAAATCTTGCAGCATAATCTGTTAAGAACGAAAGTACTTCAGGATCTGTTTTACTTGATGGGATTATTTCAAAAAGTTGCAAATAACGTGGAGGGTTAAAAAAATGTGTCCCACAAAAGTTTTTCTGAAAATCTTCTGAGCGTCCGTCAATCATTGCCTCAATTGAAATACCAGAAGTATTCGTAGTAATTAAAGTGCCGGGTTTTCTGTATTTTTCAACATTTTCAAAAACCTGCTTTTTAATATCAAGTCGTTCAATCACTACCTCAATCACCCAATCACAATCTTTAATTTTAGACAAATCATCGTCGAAATTGCCGGTAGTTATCCTTTTGGCAAATGATTGATTATAAATGGGAGAAGGTTTTGATTTTAAGGCCGCCTGAAGCGAATCGTTAACAATTCGATTTCGTACATTGGTGTCAGTCAGGCTGAGTCCCTTTGCTTTTTCCTGCTCATTTGGTTCCCTTGGAATAATGTCTAATAACAACACTTCAAGGCCAATATTTGCAAAATGACATGCAATTCCTGAACCCATAACTCCTGAGCCTAAAACTGCTACTTTTTTTATCCTTCGTGTCATACTGTTAAAATAAGTTATTGATTTGTTATCGTTAATAAGATTAAATCTTTGATCTGTTTTTCTTAAACAGATTATTTTATAGAGAATTATCGTCAACCTCTTGAATTAGCTCTCCTACCTCACTTTGCACGCACTTTTTGATGATGTCAAAAACTTTAACCAGATGTTCAATGTCCTCATAACTAAGAACTTGCATTAATTTTGCATTAAAATTAAGAATGGTTTCTTTTGCCAATTTTCGTTTCTTAACACCTTCTTCTGTCAAATAAATGCGGACAACTCTTTTATCCTCTTCATCTCCTTTTTTATAAATCAAGCCTTTCTTTTCCATATTTTTCAAAAGGCGACTCAATGAAGTAGGTTCCATCCCCATCAAGGGTGCAATTTTTGTAGCCGGAGTGCCTTCTTTACCAATATTGATAAGTACATAACCAATGGTTTGCGAAATATCATACTTGTATGCAATATTATTGTACATCCGGGTTATTGCATGCCAGGTTGATTTAATATGAAAATCCAGAGTTTTTTCGAGTGTCATCTATTAATTTATTATGCTTGCATTGCAAATTTACAAAAAATATATTATGCATGCAAAGCATTTATTTTATTATTTTGCAGTTTTAATTGTTAAAATTTTGAATCAAGATAAACAAGTAAAAAC
>JARGGF010000939.1 GCA_029210905.1 Bacteroidales bacterium
CCTCATTTGGTAATGGATGGGCTTCAAAACCGCATCGTATTTGCTACACCAACTACTTTAATTGCTCTTTTACAGACTGTTGCCTATAGTTGGAAACAACAAAAAGCAGGAGAAAATGCAAAAAAAATATTCGACAGTAGCAGAGAGCTTCATGAAAGAATAATAGTTTTCAACAATTATCTTCAAAAATTAGGACAAAATTTAAACTCAGCCATAGGCACGTATAATCAGGCAGTTGGGTCGTGGGAAACAAGGGTAGCACCATCGGTGAAAAAAATGGAAGAATTAGGCGTGATTTCAGAGAAAAAAACATTACAGGATTTAGAAACTATTGATAAAAATGTAAGGGAGCTGAAAGAAGGGAACTAACAAATTTTATCAGCTATCACATTCATGCTTTCTTTAAACAAATAAGGACGGCTGCCCGGCCGTCCTTTACAAACTCAATTAACCTAAAACTCAATCATTTGATTGGAATAGGCTCAACAAATTTAAGCAATTTCTGTTAATAATTGATCTTTGAGCGTTAAATTTTGTTAAAAGGCTGAATTAATGCAGCTAAAAGTTATATTTTTGTCAATAAGTGAATTAAAACTCTTGCTGTTATCTATTCCAAATCATATTATTTGAAAAGAAAGCTGAAATCTTTAAAAACCCTGGTTTTGTGAAAAGACGGTACATTTGGATTTTAATTTTTTTAATGTCTGTTGCACTATTAGGTTTAATAGTTGTTCAATATAAATGGATACAAGGTGCAATTAGGGTTGAAAGAAAAAAATTTGATTTTCTTATTGAAAAAAGTTTGTCTCAAATTGTTGACAAAATAGCTGAGCATGAAACTGTTTTGAATATACAGCGTGAAACTACCTCATTTAGTGATAAAAATGATACATACAGACTATCGGATCAGGTAAACACTAAATTGCTCGACAGTGCAAATCATCTATTTACCAAGCCTAAATACTATATCATTTCTCAGGATTCGTCCTATTATCGATTAAAGAATCATGAATTTGATATAGATACTTCTATCGCAGATAAAATTATTTCGAAAGAGGAACTGAGGGCAAGTCTGGTAAATAAAACAACCAATAAATCAATATTTGTTGAAAACATTGTAAATAAGCTTACCCGGAAAGAAATAAATCTTGACCAAAGGATTACAAAAAGTAACCTTGATGCTATTTTAAAGAAAGTTTTTAAAAATAACAACATTGATCTTGGCTATGAATATGCTGTAGTTAAAGAAAATGATTCGCAATTTTTCAAATCAAATGGTTTTAATTTAAGTGCAAAACCAAAGCCCAAGGTTTATGAAAAATTGTTGTTCTCAGATGACAAGCTTGCCAATGATATCCTGGAAAATAATTACACACTTATAATTTATTTTCCTAACGCTAATGCTAATTTTGATTCTTTACCTGCAATCATTATCACCTCTATAATTTTAACGCTTGTAATTCTGGGTATTTTTATCCTTACTACCTACATAATTTTACAACAAAAAAGGCTTTCCGAAATCAAAAATGATTTCATAAATAATATGACCCACGAGCTAAAAACTCCAATTTCAACCATTTCACTGGCTTCACAAATGCTAAAAGACAGCAGCATTTCCGAAAAAGACAAGAACTATAGTCAGATATCAGGTATTATTGAAGATGAAAGCAAAAGGCTGGGGTTTCATGTTGAGAAGGTTTTACAAATGGCTATAATTGACAAAAGTGGTGTAGACTTAAAATGTAAAAAAGTAAGCGTACATGAGCTTATAGACCAAATGTTGCTCCATTTCAACCTTAAGATAAATGAAACAAAAGGCAATCTAAATCACTCTTATTCAGCAACAAGAGATGAAGTTTTTGCCGATGAATTACATTTGTCGAATGTTTTTACAAACCTGCTTGATAATGCCATAAAATATAGCAAAGATAAACCTTTGATAGAGCTAAGCACCAGAAACATTAATGGGCATATTGTAATTTCTATTAAAGATAAAGGAATTGGGATTAAAAAAGAAAACCAGAAAAAAGTATTTGAAAAGTTTTATCGGGTACCTACTGGAAATATTCATGATGTTAAAGGCTTTGGATTAGGTTTAAGCTATGTAAAAAAGGTTGTTGAACAACATAAAGGACATATTAACCTTACCAGTGAAAGTGGAAAAGGATCTGAATTTGAGATTTATATACCTTTATTAAAATAACATTGTTTGCATATAAGTTAAGGGTGTAAAAAACATTTAGCTCTTCTTCAATTAATTACATTCAATAACAATCCAATTAAAGAATTTATTAAAAATTGAGAATTCATTTAACTCAGATTTTATAATTGAGATATTTGAGTTATATTTGTTAATAATAATCTACCAATTGCTTTTTAAATAATAGTAACCATGGAAGGAAAAATTAAAATACTACTGGCCGAAGACGATATTAATCTTGGGTCGCTATTGACTCAATATTTAAATGCCAAAGGATTTGAAGCAGATTTGTTTGCTGATGGTGAAAAGGCTTACGATGGTTACATGAAAAGCAAGTACGATATCTGTATCCTGGATGTGATGATGCCAAAAAAAGATGGTTTTACCCTGGCAAAAGAAATCAGGATGACTAATAATAAAATCCCTATTATCTTCCTTACTGCCAA
>JARGGF010000093.1 GCA_029210905.1 Bacteroidales bacterium
CAATTGCTTTTGCAGGTGCACTGCTTTTATTGGTAAATTTCATTCTCAAAAGAGAGGATGGCTATCAATTAGAGATTTATCCTTTATTATTATTGCCAATATTAATAGCATGGGTTATTGTTGCACGTCAGTTATATCTTGCCTACAAGGGAAAGCTTAGGCAAATTCTAGTAGATATCAGCAGAAAGAAAAAGCGGGATTCATCCAGATATTTGTATGGTAGTGAATTTTTGACAAAAAAATTCAAAATGTTTAACGAGAATGTCGTTGAAATGAGCGTAAGCCTTTTGTCTGAGACAAATCCGAGGGTTATGGAACCCTATACTTCATCGTTACTCAACATGCGGAATTCAAGTATTAAGATTGCCATACTTAGTAAAATTGATGCTTCATGGCGGACCAGAATTTTAAATACTGTAAAAAAGATATACATTACTGATAAGTCTGAACATATTAGACACCTTGCTTTAAAAGTTAAAAATATACTTGATTATAATATTCCTGACGAGATAGATAAAACTGAGCTGGAGCGATTAAAAACTTCTGATAAATTTGAAGATAAATTATACCTGCAAAAGCTGCTAATTAAAGGATCAATTCCTTTCGATGACGATCTGATAATGAAACTGCTTGATGATGACGATAAAATAATTAAAACAGCAGCCATAAATCTTGCCAGTAAAAGCAAAACCAACCTTTTAATTACTAAGCTGGTAGAGCTTATCCATTCTGACGAATATTATCATATTTCCGGTGAAGCACTCCTCGAAGCTGGAGATAGGGTGTTGGGTGAGTTGGAATATTTTTTCAAGCAAAATTCCAATCCCAAAGTTTTGCTTAGAAGCATTGAAATACTTGCGAAAATTGGTTCATCCAGAGCAAAATCTATTTTGCTAAGTTATATCAACTATCCTAATAGAAAAGTTCAGCACGAAATTATTTCTGCGCTATATTTCTGTAAATTTCAGGCAGGCAATAAGGAGATGCCCATTATTCGTGAAAAACTGGAATCTGTTATAGGGAACATTGTTTGGATTTATGCTTGTATTTTGGATGTAGAAACTGAAAGAAACACCTTGAAACTTCTGCAGGCAATTGACCTTGAGCGGGAATTAAATTTTGAAGTTTTATTTAAATTACTGAGTTTTATCTACGAGCCCAGAATCATTAACCTGATTAGAAAGAATATTATTGGTAAAAATACGATTTTTGCTATTGAAATTATCGATAATTTTATAAGTCAGGAAATCAAACAGTTGATAATTCCTTTGTTTGATGATATTTCTATTAGTCAGAAGATTAAAAAGTTAGGTTATTTGTTTCCACAAAAGAAGCATAATTTCTATACCAGGTTAAATGATATAATTACTCAGGATTTTGATAAAATTGGCCCGTGGACTGTTTCAAAAGCACTGGAAATAATTGGCAAAATACATAGCAAAGAAAGAGCTTCTCAGGACGATGAAGATAAATCGAGAAATTATAACGATATTGAGATTTGGACAAATGAAAAAGTGGAAAAAACGCTTTATAGAATCAGGAGGAGTGAAATGCCCGATGAAGTATTCGTTTGTTTATTTCATACCGATGAATTAGTTTATTCAACTGCTGCTAAAGTTATTTACGAAGAAAACCCAATAAAGTGTTCCGATTATTTGGAAAGAATGTCGGAAAAAAAATCCCAGCTGCTTGAAGAATTGTCAAGCGGTGGAAATTTACTGGCGGATAAGATAAAATACCTGAAAAAACATCCTCAGTTTTTTAGGGTACCTGAAAATTATCTGGCTGAATTAGCCAAACTGGTGAAAATTGTAAATCTTAAAGCTGACGAAGAATTAGATATTGTAAAACCTGATGGTACAAACAATGTGGTTATCCTTGTTAAAGGTGAATTGGAAGGGCCTGATTTTGACAATAAACAAGTTAAATTCGAAAAGAATCGCATTATCACCCACGGTATAAATCTTCATCCATCTATTCAAAAACTTAAAGCAATAAAGGATTCTACAGCAATAATTATCAGTCGTTTCGATTATTATAACGAGATGCTCGATGAGACTGACATTATACAGCATATCTTTGATGATATTCCTACTGATGACGATTAGTTTTTTGCGTGCTAAAATTATTTTTAATTAAAATTATATTTTAAATGTGGCTTTTTATATGACTTAAGGTTGTATTTAATGCCAAAAACGCTGGTTTACCTTTTTGAGATATTCTTTTTAATCATTATTTTTATAAGAATTAACTAATTAACTAATTCTTACCCCAATGCAAGAAACCCGTATCTTTGATTTACTCGAAAGGTTTAAACGTGTATTTCCGAATAAGAGTAACGTTTTTGGCGCTAAATTAAATGGCAAATGGCAGACATTTAGTACCGATGATTATATTAAAAATGCCAATCATTTTAGCTATGGCTTGCTTTTAATGAATTTTAAAAAAGGACAAAAAATTGCCACCATTTCAAATAATCGCCCGGAGTGGAATTTTGTTGATGTTGGGATGATGCAACTTGGGCTTGTACATGTACCAATTTATCCAACCATAAGCGATGAAGAGTATAAATTTGTTCTTACTCACTCTGAAGCCAGGATTCTCATTGTGTCTGATGAGAGATTATATGCCAGGCTAAAACCAATTGCTGATAATATTAAAACTATTGAAGGAATTTACACTTTTGATAAGATTAGTGGAGCAAAAAACTGGACTGAAATTAGAGAATTAGGAAAATCAGTTGATTCTGAGGACTATCAGCAAAAATTAGATGCCATTAAAGAGGGTATTTCGAAGGACGATTTGGCAACTATTATTTATACATCTGGTACTACGGGCATGCCTAAAGGGGTAATGCTGTCACATTGGAATTTTATGAACCAGGTGCAGGAAATAAAAAAGATTATCCCAATTGATCACAGGCATTCAGTGCTAAGTTTTCTACCGCTCTGTCATGTATTAGAAAGAATTGGAGGGTATACATTCCAATTTATGGGAATATCCATATACTACGCTGAAAATATGGAAAGCATTTCAGACAATATTAAAGAAATTAAACCCAATGGATTTGTCACAGTTCCCAGGCTTTTAGAAAGGGTCTATGATAAAATAATTGCAAAAGGGAAAGAATTAAGTCCGATAAAGAAAAGCTTGTTCTTTTGGGCTGTAGACCTTGGGTTAAGATATAATGAAAAAGGAAATGGCTTTTATTATAATTTGCGATTAAAAATTGCAGATAAATTAATATTTAAAAAATGGCGCGAAGCCCTTGGAGGTAATATTAAACTAATTATTTCAGGCGGTGCTGCCTTGCAACCCCGGCTTGCCAGAATATTCTGGTCTGCTGGTATTCCGGTGCAGGAAGGTTACGGGCTTACTGAGACTGCTCCGGTAATTTGTGTAAATCGTGAAAAATATCCGGGGTTATACATTGGGACAGTTGGCCAGAAACTTGGTGAAGAGCAACTTATCAAAATCGCTGATGATGGGGAGATATTATTCAAGGGTCCAAATTTAATGCTTGGTTATTTCAAAGATGAGGAGAAAACTAATAGTGTAATTGATGAGGAGGGATGGTTTCATACTGGAGATGTTGGTGAAATTGTTGATAATCAGTGCCTTAAAATTACGGATCGAAAAAAAGAGATGTTTAAGCTCTCTACCGGGAAATATGTGGCACCACAACCCATCGAAAATTTGTTTAAAGAATCTCTGTTTATAGATCAAATTATGATTGTAGGTGAAAATGAGAAATTTACCGGAGCGCTTATTGCTCCAAATTTTGAATTCCTGCACGATTGGTGCCATATCAAAAAAATTAAGTACCGCGATAATACCGATCTTGTTCAATTATCAGCGGTTATTGATAGATATCAGCAAGAAATTGACACATATAACCAAAAGCTTGGTAAAACTGAACAAATAAAACTATTTAAACTGGTTTGCGAAGAATGGACACCGGAAAATGGTGAATTGTCACCAACATTAAAGCTTCGACGTCAATTTGTAAAGGAAAAATACAAAATGAGATTAAATGAAATCTATCCTAAATGGGATTAGTTAGATCGCTTTCTATTATATTTGTTTTTTCTAATCTGCAAATTGTAAAAAATGGAAATTTTTCTTACCGGTGAGGCCTGGATGGCATTATTAACCTTGTCATTTCTTGAAATTGTATTGGGCGTTGACAATATCGTATTCATTTCTATAGTAACAAATCGTTTGCCACTTGAAAAACAACCTAAAATAAGAACCCTTGGCTTAAGTTTAGCCTTGCTTTTTAGAATTGCAATGTTATCAAGCCTGGCCTGGTTGATTCATCATTTGGTTACTCCTTTGTTTTATATTGCAGATCTTGGCTTTAGCGTTCGGGAGATTATATTAATGCTTGGTGGATTATTTCTTTTGGCAAAAAGTACCTCTGAAATACACCATAAAATGGAGGGTATTGTAACTCATTTCAAAGACAAGGGCAAGGTAAGTTCCACTAAAATTATTATGCAAATTGTAGTGCTTGATATCGTTTTTTCATTCGATTCCATACTTACGGCCATTGGATTGACTGACCAATTAATAATTATGATAGTAGCTGTTATCATTTCAATGATTATCATGATGATTTTTTCAGGAAGAATAAGTCAGTTTATAGCAAAAAACCCTACACTGGAAATGCTTGCCTTGTCTTTTTTAATTTTAATTGGTGTAATGCTTATTTTAGAAGGGGCGCATCAACATGTTCCAAAGGGTTATATCTATTTTGCAGTCTTCTTTTCATTTGTCGTAGAAGTGTTAAATATTAGAATGCTAAAGAAAAAGAAATTATCAAATGTTAAGGAGGAAAAGGTTAATATTTTAAATGAAGATCTCACTCAGAAAGAATGAATATTTTAGCAAAAGAGCATATTGAAAAGGCGTATAAAAACATCAAATCCAATGTTGTTAAATCAAACCTTATTTATGCTGATAAAATAAGCCTGATATCGCATGCAAAAGTACACTTAAAACTTGAAAATCAACAGATAACGGGCTCTTTTAAAATCAGGGGAGCATCTAATAAGATAATAAATCTATTCTCTCAAAATCCAAAAGTTACTAAAGTAGTAGCCGCATCCACTGGAAACCATGCCGCAGCAGTGGCTTATGCAGCTCAAAAATATAATGTTCAAACTATAATATTTGCACCTGAATCTCTATCTGATTCTAAATTGCAAAATTTAAAAAATCATAAGATTGAATTAAAATTAATTGGTAAACAAAGCTCCGAAACAGAGCGCCTGGCTTTTGAATATGCTGCTGAAAAGGGGTTGCCTTTTATACACCCTTATAATGATCCTGATGTAATTTCAGGACAAGGAACTATTGCAATTGAGCTGCTTGACCAACTTAAAAATTTTGATGCAGTCTTCGTCCCAATTGGTGGTGGGGGCCTTATCTCAGGCATTGCTACTTATTTAAAAGAAGTAGCCCCTGAAATCAAAGTAATTGGTGTGCAACCTCAAAATGCGCCTGAAATGCATGATTCGCTAATTTGTAATAGAATAGTGGAACCATCTGATTTATTTACTATTGCTGACGGTACTGCTGGTGGCCTTGATCCCGATACAATAACATTCGATATTTGTAAAAAGCTGGTTGATTATATTTTGCTGGTATCTGAAGATGAAATTGCCAGGAGTGTTTATTTAATTTATAAATATCATGGCTTTAAAGTAGAACCGGCAGCGGCGCTTAGTGTTTCAGCAATATTAAAATATGCTGATCGATTTAAATCGCAAAAACTGGTCGCAATATTAAGTGGTAATAAATTGAATGACAAGTTGTTTGGGGCTATTTTAAAACGTTATTCAGAGATGTGAAAAATAAAAAGTTTTATCCGTTCCTTTTTCATTATTCTGTTTTGTTTTCCAGTACAATTCTTCCTCATTGTGGTTTAATTCATAGCTATTATAAAATTTCAGATCCGTGCCTAAATTTGGTAACCACAATTTAGCTTAACTATAAATCACCATTTTTATTGTACCATTTTATTATAAATTGTCTTTGGTAATGAAGTTTTTAATTTGTATTTTTAGGCAAGGTAAGCATTCAATAAAATTTTGTTTTTACATCAATACTGGTCTTTAAAATAATATAAGGGATGACTCAGATCCCGGGAGCAGTTTCAAAATTATATGGAGGTAAATACATATGGCAACTCAAAAAAAGAACAACAAACCAGCACCAAAAAACAGTCTTGATTTTCATGTTCAAAATGTTATTTCCGGGCAACGGAGGTTTGAAAATGTTTTTCAATCCATTAGCAGGATGATACTTGGCGATCCTAAGCTAATTAAGCGTACAACTGTAAATGGAAGGTCAACATACGATTTTGAAGTTTTCAGAAAAGAAAAGAAACACATCATAGGTATGTTCGACGAGATAAATAGCTTCGTTTCTTTTGTAAAGGATGCCGCAGAAGGAGGTTCTTCTGCAGAAATGGCTTTTGTACTGATTGGTGAACCAGGCAATGGTAAAACTTTTTTTGTTGATTATTTAAGTCATATGTACCGCAAATATATTGCCGAGGAAGAAAACAGAAGGTATTCTTTTAAGTTTAAAAACCTTGACAAACTTGATGGTTATGGCAATATTAAATCTATTGAATCTCAAACCTTTGAGGATCCAATGATTTTAGCTATGAACCTGCACATAGAAGAAGAAAAAAACAAAGAATATTTAAAAAGTTTGGGTGCTGATAAAAATAAAATTGAACTTTATTATAAAAATTACAGGCCTTTGGGGGCTTGTTCTGACTACATTTTAAATGACATTAAAATTTATTGTGAATATGATTTTGAAAAAATAAAAGATTTTATTGAAATAATTGTGGTGCCTTTAAGTGAATCCAGAGGAACACTAACCGGCAAGTATGCTGCAAAAGATAAAATTACTTCTTCGGCAGTGGATCTGTTAGGTGAGGAATCAATTACCCGTTTACTTCATATTTCTGATACAGCAAATCCTTACCGTTTTGACTTAAGGCGTGGGGCACTTGCACGTGTTGCAGGTGGTGGAATACATTTTGCCGATGAAATCTTTAAAAATAAACGGGATTTAGTGCAGGTTTATTTGGGAGTAATTCAGAACCGGACTATTGAAATGGAAGGTTTTAAATGGCCAATTGATACATTAATAATTGCTACCAGTAATAATTCTGAATTTGCTCGTTTTCTTGAAGAAAAAGAAGAAGCGCCAATAATTGACCGCTGCCGGGTAACTTACATGGCGCATAACACAAATTACAGGCTTCAACAGGATTTGACCCGATATTCAATTGGGAACCGTGAAAAAACTACCTTTTCTAACGAAAAGTTACATATCGATCCTAATTTAAATTACGCAGTGTCAGCTGCCGTAACTTTATCAAGAATGCCTTATTCCGATAAACTTACACCAATTGAAATGATGAAACTTTCAGCAGGTGAAGTTGCAGGTGAAAAAAGCATTAAAACATTAACAGAAGTGATTAACGAATTAAATATCGATCCTGATATTACCAGGAGATTTGGCCAAAAAGGATTGGGCCACAGAAACCTTGGACGATCAATACAGATATTGCTGGAACGTTCTGAGACCCAGGAAGGTAAATGTATGTATGCAGGTGATATTTTCCTCGCTTTAGAGAGCGTAATTCTTGATTATGTGCACGATTCGGCAGATAGGGAAAAATATCTTAAAGATTTAAAAATTGCAAAAGGCCTCTACCGAAAACAGGTCATGACCACTATTTTTAATGCGTATATGGATGAGCCGGATGCCATAGAAAAAGACGTACTCAACTATGTAAATATGATTATCGGAGTAGATGCCAAAAACCTTGGACCCGATAAAATCTGGACTTATCGTGATCCTCAAACCAATAAACTTATTCCTATAAAAATAGACGAAACTTTTATTAACAGTGTTGAAGCGCGGTTAGGATTGAAAAATCAGGAACAAAAACAAAGTTTCCGTACCACGATTTCTAAAATATATGGTCAAAAAATGATTCAGGATCCTGAGTATAACTTCATGGATAACAATGAATTAGTTAAAGCTGTGACTGATGTTAGGCTCAAATCGGATGTGGCCGGAGCTGGCAGTCTGGTTGGGGCATTATCGAACCGTACTAACGAAGAAAATCAAAAGCTGTTTAACCGCATGATACAAACCATGACAAAGAAATTGGGTTATTGTAGTACCTGTGCCATGAAAACAATTGAATATTTCTGTACACAGGATGATGCAAACTAAAGATCTTTTATAGTTGATTTCAGATATTAAAAATTTTTATTTCCTAAGAATTATTGATGCAAAAGCATTTAAAAAATATATTACGCCACTATTTTTCTAAGGGCTTATCCAAGGAGCAAAAGGAGCTTATCAAATATGAGCTCAAGATGATGGAAACTGCTAATGAATTAAACGATGCGCGGATATTTAAGGAGAAGGAACATGATATTTATGAGCCAGGCGATGGTATTTTTCTCCAAAAATTTGTACCACCATCTAATCCGGTAATGAATATTCAAACACTTGAAGAGTTATTAAAAAGAGACAGCAAGCGTGAAAAAGATGGGTTTAGGCGAAGAATTTTATTAGGAAAATTTATCAGACCTGGCGGAGCCAATGGAACAAAAGTAGTAGTAGTGCCTTCAACCACTGAACCTAAGTTCTATCACGACGATTCAATTAGTGAGGATGAAGATGAAGATCAAACCGGCGGCAGTGGAGATGGCGAAGAAGGAGAAGTAATAGGTGAACAACAAGCTGAACCCGAAGATGGTGAGGGACAGGGAGCCGGACAGGGAGGTGGCGCCGAACATGACATCAGTACTGATGCTTTTGATTTGGGAAAAGTACTAACAGAGGAATTTCAACTACCTAATTTAAAAGATAAAGGTAAAAAAAGGTCTGTGACTAAATATAATTACGAATTAACTGACAAAAACAGGGGATTTGGACAAATTCTTGACAAAAAAGCTACCATTAAAAAAGTTATTCAGACCAATATTTTGCTCGGGAAAATCAAAGAAGGTGAAAATTTTAAGCCAGAAGATCTTATAATTAATCCGAATGATGAAGTATACCGGATTTTATCAAAAGAAAAAGCTTATGAATCACAGGCAATCGTTTTCTTTTTAAGAGACTATTCAGGTTCTATGCAAGGTAAACCATCAGAAATTATCACCACACAGCATTTATTAATATTTAGCTGGTTGATGTATCAATATAAGAATAATGTGCTAAGCAGGTTTATTTTACATGATACTGATGCAAAGGAAGTGTTGGACTTTCATCAATATTACACCTTACAGGTTGCTGGTGGAACACAGGTAGCTCCTGCATTTAAGCTGGTTAATGAAATTGTTGAAAAAGAGCAGTTAGAAAAAGATTATAACATCTATGTTTTTTATGGTACAGATGGTGATGATTGGGATACAAACGGAGAAGAAATGTTACCTGCCTTAAAAACCATGCTGGAATATTCTAATAGGGTAGGTATAACTATTGCCAGGAACAATTGGTCATCTGGTAAGGAAACAACTGTAGAACAGTACCTTAAAAGTTCTCAGATTTTACAAACAAAGGCAGATCTTGTTAAAATGGATGCAATGGATTCAGATGAAGGTACAGAGGATAGAATTATTGAAGGAATAAGGAGGCTGGTTAGCTGACTATTTTACTTTGAATTATTTTCGCAGCCATTTAACAGCCTGATTATAATTGAATTAGAAAAAATAATAGAGGATGGAGATAATCAATCAACATACTAAGCGAATCATGGAGGAATGTAAGGAACGTGCTCGTGATGCCGGACTTGTATTTGATAATGAAACGCTTGAGTATATTGTTACCAA
>JARGGF010000940.1 GCA_029210905.1 Bacteroidales bacterium
AGCTAAATCCGATTTGGAAGCAATGCTGCTAAGGGATAGAAATCATCCATCAATAATTATCTGGAGCCTGGGTAATGAGGAGTGGGCAGTTGAAGGAAATGAAAAGGGCTCCCTGATTAGCAATGAATTACAGGCATTTGCCAAAAAACTGGATAATACACGTCCGTATGCCCTGGCCGAAAGTGGTGGATGGGGGCACGGTGATTTAGGCCTCGATATGGTAGGTTTTAATTACCTGAAGCATGGAAATGCAGATGAGCATCATAAAAACTTCCCCGAACAATTTTGTATTGGTAGCGAAGAAAGCAATACCCAGGGAACACGTGGTATTTATTTCGATAATATCAAAAAAGGACACATGGCTTATGTAGATAGAAGTCCTGGCGGTACACGTATTGAATACGGCTGGAATTTTTATGATGAACGTGATTACTTGTCAGGCTTATTTATTTGGACGGGTTTTGACTATCGGGGAGAACCAAATCCCTTAAACTTTCCAGCAGTTTCTTCGCAATTTGGAATCATGGATATTTGCGGGTTCCCTAAAGAACCTTATTATTATTTACGTTCGTGGTGGGGAACAGAAGATTTTGTCAAAATAACTCCACACTGGAATTGGCAAGGAAATGAAGGCGATACAATACAAGTTAGGGTAAACAGCAATTGCGAAACTGTTGAATTATACCTGAATGAAAAGTTAATAGGCAAACAAAAAATGGATAAAAATGGCCTGCTAAACTGGTTTGTGCCTTATCAGCCAGGAGTGTTACTTGCTAAGGGGTACAAAAAAGGCAAAATGGTTATTGAAGATAAAGTAGAAACCACTGGAAATCCTGTAGCTGTTAAATTAATTGCAAACCAAAATAAAATTAAAGCCAACAGAAATGATGTTTCAGTGATAACAGTAAGTGTTGTTGATAAACAGGGCCTTAAAGTTCCTGTTGCCAATAATGAAATTTCTTTTGAGATTGAAGGTCCGGCAAAAATTATTGGGGTAGGTAATGGTGATCCGGGCAGCCATGAACCAGATGTTTTCTTTACAAAAGTTGAACAACAGCTACTTGATAACGGAAAAATTTCCTTAGTTGAAGTTGGTGATAATCAGCCTGTTAAGGCTTATTTTGATGATAGTATGTGGCCATTCTATGTTAAAACACGAGAACAGATGCTTTATCCTCAGGGAAAAACGGTTGTTGTGAGGGTTGAATTTGATTTAGCTGAATATACGGATGAAACAGTAATTACTTTGTTTGCAAAGAGCCTGGCAATTGACCAGAGCATTTATCTTAATGGGGAGTTGATTGCCGAAAATATAAAGCGCGATACACTGGAACAGGTATTTAAGTTAGATCATAAACTACTCAAACCTGGTAAAAATGTGTTGGCCTACAAAGGGAAAGCACTATACAAACGCAGCCAGTGGGAGGATTTAAATACTGATCCTGGATTAATTCAAATAATTACTCCTGCCGGAAAATGGAAAAGAAAGCTATTTAACGGTTTGGCACAGGTAATTATTCAATCTGAAAAAGCTGGCAAGATAACGTTAAAGGCTGCTTCACATGGATTAAAAGAGGCCGAACTAAAAATTATAGCTGAATAAAATTAATTTGAAATAAATCTATACTTGATCATTCAAAAGATATAAATATATGAATCATAAAACAAAAATCTTAGGCCTTGTTCTAATCATTTTTTTCATGGCTTGTAAGCATCAAACAGATAATAACTTATTAAATCTTAAAACGTTTTGTAATCCTCTTAACTTAAGTTACCAGTTTTGCCTGGATCAACCATCCAGGAGAGAAGCCGCGGACCCTACCATTATTTTATTTAAGGATAAGTATTATTTATTTGCCTCAAAATCAGGCGGATACTGGTGTTCTGATGATTTATTAGACTGGAAATTTATTAAATCAAATGAATTACCGCTTGAAGATTATGCACCCACGGCATTTGTTTTAAATGATACTGTTTATTTTATGGCATCATCGCACCAAAGAAATTCAATATACAAATCGGTTAATCCGGAGAATGGGAATTGGAGCATCGCTTTGGACTCACTTGAAATTCCCGTTTGGGATCCTGCTTTTTTCCTTGATGATGATAATCGGCTCTATCTTTTTTGGGGATGTTCAGATAAGAATCCAATCTACGGAGTTGAGGTGGATTACAAAAATAATTTTAAATTTTTAGATAGCCCTAAAAACCTGAAATACGCCAATTCTTCAGAATTTGGATGGGAAGTTCCTGGCGATTACAACAATCTGATAGAACAAAAGCCCTGGATTGAAGGCGCCTGGCTTAACAAATACAAGGGTAAGTATTACCTCCAGTATTCGGGACCAGGTACCGAATTTAAAAGCTATTCTGATGGCGTTTATATCGCAGACAATCCTCTTGGGCCATACAGTGTTGCGACACATAACCCTTTTGCCTATAAGCCTGGGGGTTTTGCAGCCGGGGCAGGACACGGGAGTACTTTTAAAGATAAATTTGGCAATTACTGGCATATTGGAACCGCAACCATCTCTGTAAAGCATATTTTTGAAAGAAGGTTGGTTTTATTTCCGGCTTTTTTTGACAAACAAGGACTATTATATACGAATACTAGATTTGGAGATTATCCAATGTTAGTGCCAATT
>JARGGF010000941.1 GCA_029210905.1 Bacteroidales bacterium
CCTTTCAGGAAGTGCTACTCCAAACTTTTCAAACAATCGCTGATAGGTTTGGAGGAAGCAACTTTTACAACGCCCGTCAATAGTAACATTAAACCTAGTGCTTGCAATTTCCATGTTCGTGATGCTCATCATGATTGCAATAATTGGCACTTAGAGTTAATTTGCCAGCCACAAAGTCGTTTACAAGTTCTTTGGCTGGTTTTATCGGCGCACCAACAAAAGCATTAATTTTTTGCTGATTGAAAAGCATAATAGCTTGTTGTCCCATGCCACCTGCAATTACATCGGTTACTCCAAATTGGGCAACCCATTTTGGATACAAACCAGGAACATGTTCTGGCGGAGTCAATTCTTTTATCTCTGTAATTACATTATTTTCAACATCTACAATAGCAAATGTTTGACAATGTCCGAAATGAGCACATAATACCCCATTTTCCATGGGTATTGCAATTTTTTTATTCATTTTACTATTTTTTTAAAATTGTTTTATCAACTTCTTCTTTGCTAATTGGTTTGGTGCAGAAAAACCAATCGTAGCACTTAATATTTTCTTTGCTTTCCATTCGATCCTTTGCTGCTCCACATGAACCTGCCGGAGGCACAATAACATCATCTCCCGGACGCCAATCGGCTGGAGTGGCAACTGAAAAAGTATCGGCAGTTTGCATTGCAATAAGTGCCCGGTACAATTCATCAAAATTTCTACCCAGGCTTAACGGATAATAGATAATTGCACGGATAATACCTTTGGTATCAATAAAAAATACGGCCCTCACGGCCTTAGTGTTGCTTTCACCAGGCATCATCATACCATATTTAATGGCAACTTCCATAGTAATGTCTTCAATCAAAGGAAATTTTACTTCAACATCTTTCATCCCTTTGTATTCGATTTTTTCCTTTATTGTTCTTAACCAGGCAATGTGGCTATACAAACCATCTACAGATAAACCAACCAATTTACAATTTGCTTTTGTAAATTTTTGTTCCATACTTGCAAAAGTCATAAACTCTGATGTGCAAACAGGTGTAAAGTCGGCAGGATGGCTAAACAGAATTACCCATTCACCAGAATAATCTGAGGGAAAATTAATATCACCTTGTGTGGTTACCGCCTCAAATGAAGGTGCAATATCACCTATGCGTGGCATTGCAATAATTTCTTGATTTTGATTGTCTTCCATGATAAATAATTTAAGTTTTATATAAATAACGAGAGCTTAGTTAAAGCCCCCGTTGTTCCTAATGTTGTCCACCCCTGAATCGGTTTTGCTGACCCATTCCGAATCCTCTTCTTCGTCTGCCTCGTCCAAAGCCGAATCCTCTGCCTTGAAAATTTTCGGGCAGATTTTCATTAGTTTCTTTTTCTGTTTCAATAGCTTGACTTTTAAAGCTTGCACCAAAATTGGTACAACGTCCCATTTTTCGGCCTGTCATAGAACCTTGTCCTCTTGGGCCTGTTTGATTAAAACCTGGCATAATGACCTCCTTTTTTTATTGTTTAATTATAGTTTTTCGCTTTTAAAGGGTTTTAATTTCCCCTGTTTCATTAAGCTTCATGCAGTTTTATCAGCTTTTTACGTTACTGCGTTTTTTTTCGAACCTTATTTTACCAACTAATCTCAATAATCAAGTTTTGGTAGACCTTATTTATTTAATGGTTTAATAAATCCATAACTTCTTTAATTGTTTTTTCAGGCTCTTTTAATACAATCATTTGGATTTTCAAACTATCAAGCAAGGATTTTATTTTCATTCCAAATTCCCCGGATACTATTTTGTTTACATTTCGAGAGGCCACCAATTGTACTGAGGCTGGACCCGCCCCTTCCTCTGCTTCCTTATTTGGATTTGGGATAAACTCCATCCCTTTACTTTCGGTGTCGTAAATCACAAAGTATGCGCATCGACCAAATCTCGGGTCAATTGTTGATTCTAATGTGTTTCCTGTTGATGTAATGGCAACTTTCATATTATCGTTTTTTAAGATTATTAAAATTAGTGCTCCCTTTTCTTCTTAAGGCAATATTGCATTGTGGGCATACTTCATGTTGACATGGTACTCCAATTTTGTGTAATTGCTCAAATCCACAATTCGGACATGCACAAATATCTTCACAGCGTTTATCAGCAACATTCTCATAAGAATTATCATAATCATATTCCTTTACTTGCTGACTGCCACACAATGGACAATTTTCGACTGTTTTTTCTTTCTCGGGATTATTGAAATAACAACTGCATTTTTTACAATGATACCAATTGCTGTCAAAATAAACCTTTCCACCCTCAATGGATATTTGCCTTCCTTCTACAAATGCCTTTGCAATTTTCTGAAGAGCTGAGGCATATATTCTTGTATAAGTTGGTCTTGAAACTCCCATCATTACAGAGGCCTGATGATGATTGAGTATGTTGTAGTCACTCAGGCGCAGGGCTTCATATTCCTCATATAATAAATTAACCGGATCCAGATTTTGTTTACCCGATTCTAAGCCATAAGGCTTAAACCCTTTGATTATCGGTGGATTTAATACTTTTCTTATTACTTTTTTTCTGGGAGACATTTAATAGTAATCATTAGTTCGATACAAAGATAATGAACTATTGTTCATTAAACAAATTTATTTTGCATATA
>JARGGF010000942.1 GCA_029210905.1 Bacteroidales bacterium
ACCTTCGATGCCGATTATAATATCAAAGCTGCTATTAGAAAATTGCAATTGATGCAACTATACAACGGTGCTTTATCATACTGGCCGGGAGGTGGTTCTGAAAGCTGGTGGGGAACTGTTTATGCTGGTCATTTTTTAATTGAAGCCAAAAAAGCGGGATACGAAGTTGACCAGTCAATGATTGATAAATTAATGGAATATCTTAAAAATCAATTAAAAAAGAAAAAAACGATTTCTTACTGGTATAATAGCAACAAGAACAAAAAAATAGCTCCAAAAGAAGTTGCTTATTCATTGTATGTGATGGCTTTAGCTGGCGAAGCAAAAATGTCGTTAATGAACTATTATAAATCGCGAAGAGATGAATTAAGCCTTGATTCAAAGTATCTTCTGGCAGCAGCTTATGCATTGGCAGGTGATAAAAACAAATATCAGCAAATTGTTCCACCAGAATTTAGTGGTGAAATATCCAATCCTGTATTTGGAGGTAGTTTTTATTCACCATTGCGCGACGAAGCCATTTCCTTAAACGCAATACTTGAAGTAGATCCTGATAACCAACAGGTTGGGATAATGGCCAAACATCTATCTGAAAAACTCAGGAACAACAGGTATTTAAATACTCAGGAGCGTGTATTTTCATTCCTGGCACTGGGTAAAATTGCCAAAAGAGCCGCCCAATCAAAAATTACCGGAGAAATTCTTTCTGGTGGACAGAAGATAGCAGGATATGACAATAACACTGTTTCACTTACTACCAGAGAATTAAAAGGTGGAAATATTTCTATTAAAACCAAAGGAAAAGGACAACTGTACTATTTTTGGGAAGCTGAAGGAATCAGCAAAGATGGTTCATACCTGGAAGAAGACAAATTTATGCGTGTAAGAAAAACTTTCTTCGACAGGTTTGGCAAAGAAATCACCAATAACAGGTTTAAACAGAACGATTTGATTGTTATAAAATTAAGTATTCAGGGAAGCTATAATACTACGGTTGAAAATGTTGTAATTTCTGATATTTTACCAGCAGGTTTTGAAATTGAAAACCCACGAATAAGTTCTGTACCCGGCACTAATTGGATTACCAATAAAAGTTATCCAGAGTATCTTGATGTTCGGGATGACAGGATTAATATGTTTGTTTCAGTTTCAAATACCATACGAAATTATTATTATATGGTCAGGGCTGTTACTCCAGGTACTTTTCAAATTGGACCAGTAGGTGCTGATGCTATGTATAATGGTGAATATCACTCATATAATGGGGGAGGGGTGATTAGGATTGTGAGGAATTAGGAAAGATTTAGCAAATAAACCAAGTTTGAAATTGTATGGCGGGGATTTTGTCTCTCGCCATTCTTTTTTATAATGGCCTCAGCAAAAATAAAAAAAAGCCTCAGAAATATCGAGGCTCACTTTCGATAAATTATTTGTTTAGAGACAAGTCAACAGGTTTTTTAAAAATTATGGAATAACTCCGCCAAAACTTTTCCACTTGCCGGCATTAGAACCATAATCCAACATATAATATACCTGTCCCGTTTTTCCATCAATGGCGAAAAATGCAGTGCCATCTTTTCGTGCGGCAGCTTCAAATTCTAGTTTACCATCGCCTTGTCTTGTAATTATGCCGCCATAATTTTTCCACTTGCCAGAATTAGAGCCATAGTCAAGCATAAAGTAAACCTGACCGGTAGCACCATCCATGGCAAAAAATGCTGTTCCTTCTGATCTTTCTATAGCGCGAAATTCTAAGTTACTTGCTCCTGATTCTCTGATTATGCCACCATAGTTTTTCCAAATTCCAGAACTTTTTCCATGATCCGCCATAAAGGCAAGTTGTCCTGTACTACTATTTATTGCAAAAAAAGCAGTTCCATTAGATCTTTCAACGGATTCAGCTTCAAATTTTTGAGCAGATGCATTGGTAAACAGGATACTAAATAGAAATAAAAATGCTAATTGATTAAGTGAATTCTTCATAAGTTTTTTATTATTAGTTAGTTAAAGGTACTTCAATCTGGCAAAAACAGCACAGGTGCTATTAATTGCACAGTTCATAATTAAATATATAAATATTTAACTAAATAAGCAATAAATTTTATGAATAAAAGGTTGTAATTTAAGTAGGAAGGTATGTAAAATGTAAAAAAGCCCCGATATTTTCGAGGCTTTATTTTATTTAAAAAGTAATGAGTTCAATGTCAATATCTGTCATTTCGTTGTATTCTTCTCCCATGGCTTCCATATCTTCATCAATTTCTCGATAATACCAGTATACTTTAACCTCATTATTGGCTCCTAATTCGTCCAGAATTTTAACCATTCTGGTAATGTATCTTGCCGAAGCAGTATTATAGTAGTCAAATTTGAAAGTAAAGTTTGTTTTTGGATTTGGCTTTTGAACGTAATTTTCTAACCATTTAATTACCGGAATGTAAAATTCGTCAGCATCTTCCGGCAAGGAACGGCTTGAAATCTCAAAAATGTTGTTCGCAGGATCAAAATGGACCCTGGGTGTTTCTTTAGTGTCGTCAATTATTAAGGCATTCATTTTATTCGATTTTTTTACAACCACTTGAAGCATGAAAAATGATAACTTTTCATCAATCTGATGAAAGTTATAATTCAAATTAGC
>JARGGF010000943.1 GCA_029210905.1 Bacteroidales bacterium
ACACTTAATTATGAGAATAATTCGTTTTTTTTCATCAAAACAAAAAGTGGATTACAACCTGTTGGCAATTTTATGGAAAACATACCTACTATCCCCGAATTTGTTGCATCGATCAATAAGCGTTTTAAATTAAAAACGGAGCAGGATGGCATCGATTTTCAGACTGCCTTGTATGTGTTTGATCAGAAAAATTTCAATAAAGGATTTTTTCAAAAAGGCAATATCTGGTATTTCATTCGTGAAAAGTTTTTCGATGATATTTCAGGATATCAGGTAGTTACAGATAATAATGGAACGATAACTTCGATTATTTATAACAGAAAAATGGAAGTTGAATTGCCTGAAGAACTTATTGCAGAGGGCAAAAAAGCATCTTTTCCAAAACCAACCCCATCCGTAATTGAAAAGTCTGATAGTCTATTTATGAGGGACTATGCCTTTAAGCAATTAAAATATCGGTTTTCTGTAGAAGAAATAAGCACTCCGGAACTAAAAAAAGTGTCGGGTGCAGGTTTTTACAATGTTCAGATATTTTATACACAAGGCGATGAAAGTAACCAATATGAATCGACAATAAATACCTGTCTGCTTGCTGTTAACGGAGCGTTTGGCAAAGACAGTAGATGGGCAGAACTTATTCAAAATGAATTGTTTACAAAAAGTATACAGAAATCATTCATGCTGAAATCAGAAAAAGAAGCAAGACAATTCGAAATATTGTTAGATACCTTGTGGCCCATTTTGGATCCAGCTACGCCAAAAAATTTTTATAAGAAGGATGACATCTGGTTTTTTGTCAGGGAAGTTTCCGGTGATGAAACAACTGCAATGATGGTATTAACAGATAAAATTGGGAAGGTGCTATATACCAAGTACGGAACAGTTGATGAGAATAATATCATGCGTTTACGTATGAAAGATGAAAATTTCAAAATAGATTATGCATTTAATTTAATGAAACCCCAAAATAACAATCTTACGGTAAAAGCCGGAACAAATATCCCTGTGGAAATTAGCTTCAACGTGTTACCAGCCCAGGCAAAAGGAGCCTGGGTTTTGACCCGATTTGACGGGAAAAAAACAGGATTTTATGCAAGTACCTCTATAGAATCGCCATATACAGACGAAATTCCCGCCAAATATTTAACAGAGGGCGCGCACACTGTAGAATATTTGCTACTACCAAGCGGACCGGATACTGATAAACCTTTAGGAAAAATTATATTGAATATCACTGTAAATTAATTAGTTATGAAAAAATTAAGTTTAATAATTATTTTGGTTTTTGCATGCAACTTTCTGTTTTCACAAACAAAAAGTCAGAGAAAATATGCTGTAAAATCGGGACATGTTGAGTATGAACTAAGCGGCAACACCACTGGTACCAAATCATTTTGGTGGGATAATTATGGTCAAAAATCACGCACTGAAATTAAATCGACCACTACCACCAAGGTTTTTGGAATGACCTCGACGGATGAAGTACATAACATTACAGTAATCAATGGAACAGACATTTATACCTGGGATCTGATAAAAAAAACTGGTCAAAAGTCAATAAACGACGAAAATATTCAAATGGGTAATGATATTGCAAAAGATATGACAGAAGCAGAACAAAAAAAACTGGCCGATGATATCTTAAATTCTCTTGGAGGAGAAAGACTTGGAACAGAAAGCTTTATGGGCAGAACCTGTGAAATAATTGAAGTATTGGGATGTAAATCGTGGATTTATAAAGGCTTGTCACTAAAATCAGAAGCAAAAGTACTGATGATTAAAAGTTTTGAAAATGCAACCAAAATAGAGGAAAATATCAACCTTCCTGCTTCAACTTTTGAACCGGATAAATCTATTGAATATCAAGATATTAACGAGTTACAAAATCAAGCTTATGCAAATGTTGGAATGGATGATGTAGGTGTTGACAATGATGAAAACGAAGAAAAAAACGTTCAGGTAAAATATCCCTTTGGTAGTTTTGAACGAGTAATCAATAATTTCAAGTATAAAAACTATCGTAAAACCATGCTTACCAGCCAGGATGGACAGCACCAGGCAATGTTTAACAAGCTTATCAACTCGATAAGTATTGTGGCAGCCTCGGTGCAAAATGATGATGCTGAAATGGCTGGTGAGACCTTTGCCGAATTTAAACATCAGGGTAAAACCTGCCGCTATGGCACAGTTGAAGGAGGTATTGGTTCAGCATTAATAGTAGATTATCCCAGCTACGATATGCATATTGCAATTGTTGCCATGCCCCGGATTTCGAAGGAAGAATTATTAAAAATATCGGATATGTTGAATTTCTAGAGGGTTGTATAGCGCTTTTTTGCGGCCTGATTGAAGGAGAACCTCTCCCAATCAGGCCATCTTTTTTATTATCATCCAAATTTTTTGTGTCAGTCTATTGGTAATCTGGTGATTATATTTTGATAAAAGACGGAAGCTATAAATTAGAAGACAGAAGAAAAAAATCCGTCTGGATCAGTAAGATCCGTGTAATCTGTGTTCCTTAAATCACATAAAATCATAATAATCAGTTAAATCAGTGTCCCATAAAAACTCCCATCAACCCTCAACCTTAAAAAACGAAATCAATTCTTTTAGCTGCTGCGCCTGAGTTGCC
>JARGGF010000944.1 GCA_029210905.1 Bacteroidales bacterium
ACGCTTACATTTACTTAATCGATTGAGCAGAACTTTTCTCATGAGTGTTAACGAATAATCGCTCAATTTGGGTAATAGTTATTTTGACGCTTTGCGTTCTTTCAGATGCTCAAAGGTAAACACATGCCTTAAAGTATCTGATGCTTCCAATCTTTAATACTTTATTTATTAGTCTCCACCTTAAACGTAAAGTATTTTTGAGCAGTGTAGCTAAACAAAATAGCAATCAGCGTAGTTACTATTTTTGAAGGCGTTGGATACCACCCAAATTTTTCAACAAAAAGTTTGATAAAAATGTAGTTTAATACAATGCTGCCAACAACGGTCATGCCATACCTTAAAAGCTGAATTCGTTTTCTTAGGTAAGAACCCGGAAAACTAATAAATTTTGCCATGGTAAATCCTATGGGGAAGGTAAAAAAGAACGACATTAAAAAAGCTGCTATATGTGGGGAAATTACATAAAAGCCTAAATCAACATTTTCTTTTTTAAGCACAAAATTGTAAAAAATAAAATACAGGAAAATATCCAGTGCAGTATTCATTCCGCCAGTGGCTGCGTATTTAAACGTTTGTTCATTCATAAACCTTTTAAAGGGTGGATAGAAAAACAGAACAAATCGCTCTATAAATTGAATTAAAAAATAAAATAGTTTCATGTTTTTATTTTGCCGCGCAAATATATATCATTCTTTGAAAATTTGAATGCAGTGTTGCTTATTTTTGAGTTATGAAATTAATAATAGAATTAAAAACATACAATTTGTGTTAATTTTGGCTACACACATTTTTGCAAAAAGTAAACCCAAACAAATATTAATAAAATATTAGTAATGAACAAACTAGCCGTTAATCCTAAAGAACTTTTTAATTCAACTCAATATGGTTTTTCTCAGATAGTGGTATGCGATCCAGGCAAATTGGTATTTATATCCGGTCAGGTAGCATGGGACTCAAACCTCAATATAATTGGGAAAAATGATTTAAAAATACAGACCCAAAAATCTATCGAAAACCTGAAAATAGCTATGGAATCATTAGGAGGGACGCTGGACAACATTGTGATGCTTCGCATTTATAAAGTAGATTATAAAAAAGAAGATGGAACGGTAATAAATGAGCTATTAAAAGAAAATTTTGGAACTGTTGCTCCTCCGGCCAGCACCTGGGTAAGTGTGAAAGGTTTGGCAAACGAAGGTTTTTTAATTGAAATTGAAGCTCAGGCGGTACTGTAGTTTATAGATCAAATATTTTTGTGGCTTCAGAATTATTTGCAGAATTGAACTAAGCTGCTGCCAGGCCTATAAAATAGCTTAATCTTAAATCAATAATACTTCAATCCCGAGTATTTCTATGGTCTTTGCAAACGCAAAAAAATGAGTAGCTTTGCAGCCAATTATCATTTAATTTCTAAAAATGTTTCAGAATATGAAGTTTAATAAAATCAGTTTTCAAATAGGACTTTTCGCCTTTGTCCTGCTTTTTACCATTGTTGGATGTGAGAAAGAAGATGAAAGGCCACAAAATGAAATCGTTGCAAGAGAAAAATATCTTGCAGATAATAATATTACTGTAGCACCAACTGCAAGTGGATTGTATTATATTGAAACTTTGGCAGGAACAGGCGTTGCCCCGGACACTAATCAATATGTTAAAATTGTGTATGAAGTGTTTTATCTTAGCGGAGAAAGCTTTGACGGTGATACGGTAGATTTTGCATATGCTGTCGGAGTTGTAATCCCTGCCCTTGATGAAGCCTTGAGTTATATGAAAACAGGGGGCAAGGCTACGATTATTGTACCCAGTAATTTGGCCTTTGGCGCTGCTGGCAATGATTATGTTCCACCATATACCACTTTAATATACAAAATTGAATTACTGGAAACCTATTTTCCCGATGAGAAAGAAATTGAGCTAAGGAACCAATATATTATCGATAACAATATTACTGTAGCTCCCACATCAACCGGTTTGTATTATATTGAAACCCTTGAAGGTACCGGAGATTTGCCCACTGCTTCAAAAATTGTGGAAGTAAAATACAAAGGTTTTTTCCTTAACGGGGAAGTTTTTGACTCAGGAACCCTTGAATTTACTATGGGTGCAGGCCAAATAATTAAGGGTTTTGAAGAAGGGATTGGTTATATGAAAAAAGGAGGTAAAGCCACTTTGATAATACCAAGTGATTTGGCCTATGGCGCAACAGGAAGCCAGGGGGTAATTCCACCTTATACCACACTGGTTTTTGAAGTTGAGCTTATCAATATTCGATAAAGATATAGTTGAATTTAATCTAATTTCGGTTCTGCATTTTAACATTTGATGGTTTTGCAGGACCGAAATCTCTTTTTAAAGTGTTGCTTTCATTTCAATCATTCGAATTTATGATGCTGGATTATTTGTAAAAGCTTCAATTTGAATTCGAGTTAATTATGGTTAAATTAAGGAGGAATATAGAATTTCAAAATGATTATAAATCTGTCTTGCTAAAAAAATAGTATATTCAGTTTTAATAATTAATTTAGGCATTTAAAATAGACAGTTGTTATTTAAGAAGGTTATGTTTTAGAACATTGTGGGAAAAATAAATTTAGATACTCTTCCTCTATTCCCCTAAAAGTTTTCAGCGTT
>JARGGF010000945.1 GCA_029210905.1 Bacteroidales bacterium
TTAAACTCATTTTCAGGCATAGCCGCAGCTTTGGCTGGATTTATTTATCATAATCAGGCTATGATTCTGGGTGGAATTCTGGTTGGTGCTGCAGGTACGATACTTACAGTTTTAATGTGCAGGGCCATGAATCGTTCATTACTAAATGTACTTATTGGTGGATTTGGCGGTGGTGGCGCTGCCGGTACCGATCAGGAAGGTGGAATTATTAAGGAAATTTCCTTAACTGATGCTGCTGTATTACTCAATTATTCGCAGAAAGTTGTTATTATTCCGGGCTATGGATTGGCAGCTGCACAGGCCCAGCATATTTGCAGCGAGTTAGACAACTTGTTATCGGAGAGTGGGGTAGAGGTTAAATATGCCATTCATCCGGTAGCCGGACGTATGCCCGGACACATGAATGTTTTGCTTGCTGAGGCAGATGTTCCTTACACTAAACTTGTGGAAATGGACGATATTAATCCTGATTTGCCTAATACTGATGTAGTTATAGTTATTGGTGCCAATGATGTGGTAAATCCCGCTTCGCATGACGATCCTTCATCGCCGATTTATGGAATGCCAATTATTGAAGCTGCTACAGCAAAAAATATAATTGTAATGAAGCGTGGAATGGGAAAAGGTTATGCCGGTATTGAAAATTACCTTTTCTTTAACGATAAAACCAGAATGTTATTCGGAAATGCGAAAGATTCGCTTCAGAAGTTAGTTAGTGAGGTGAAAAGTTTATAACAAAAAGCTTATAAAATTGCCTCTTAATTAACTTAAAAAGAGTTAATTAGGAGGTTTTTATTTAATATAGATGAGTCATTATCAGGTACTTTTAAACCTGTTCAGTGAAAGGATAATATTTTTGAAAATTCATTAACATAAGGTTTTATTTTTCCTGCATTATACTTTTTAAATCGAATTTTTCGTGCAAATTTCTTGTGATTTCCACTTCGTTTTCTTCACATTTTCTGTAAAATATTATATGCCGACCTACTTTTAGTCCAGCTAAATTATCGTCTATTTCACTATATTTTTTGCCCAAATCTGGATCAGCTGCACTTTTATCACAGACCTCTATAAGCATTTGGTAGTATTTGTCAGCTTGATTTTCAGACCATTTGTAATAGGAGAAATTCCAAATTTGGGACAGTTCTTCAACTGCTTTTTAAGTAAATTTATAATTTCCCATTCATTTTTCTATTGGCTTTCAATTGCTCTAAATGTAATTCAGGATTGAAATCATATGCAGTGCCGCTTTCAATTCCTTCTTGAATGGCCTTCTTTAAAGCAATTATTCTATTTTCTTCTTCTTCCAGAAGTCTTAAACCTGCCCGGACTACTTCACTTGCATTTTTATACCTTCCAGCAGTAATTTTATTTTGGATAAAATTATCAAAATAGTCTCCTAAAGATATTGAAGTGTTTCTATTCATAGATTTTTATTTTGTTCAAAGTTACCAAAAAATGGTATAATTGTCATGCATATCCATTTATTGATCCCATAGTCTATTTACGTAATTCTTATTTATACATCTTTCATATTGGTGGTATTCAAAACAATTCAGGATGAACATTTTGCGATAACAAAAATACCATTTCCCCTTATTTTGGAATCTATTATTCGAAGTCCTGATTTTTCTATTATTGATGATAAACCATTTAGTGACTGATACTTTTTGAAATTTGAAAAATGTTCTTTACCGGCCAATCTTTCAATAAGATAGGTTATAACCCCGTATCTGTTTTTTGGCAATGGATGGGCATAGTCAATTACCACAATTTCATTTGCAATTCTTTTAAGTTCAAGCATGATATCTACGGCTAATTCAGGTTGAAACTGATGCAAAGCCATCGAAATTGTAGCATAATCAAACGTTTTTTCTCCATATTCGTATAGTTTTGAAGCGTCTTTCAGAAGAAATCTAATATTTTCTGCTTTCATCTTTTTTTGCTTTTTTATGGCAATGTTCAACATTGATTCCGACATGTCAATGCCGGTAACACTGGCTGCATTTTTACTTAACCTAAAAGCGAAAGATCCTGTACCACATGCAACATCAATAATATTGCTTTGTGAATTAATGTATTTCTCAGCGGAGTTGTGCAACGGAGCTATAATTGGATCGATAAATATTTTGTAGATGTAACCGGATACTGACATGCTTATTTTTTTGTTTTAACCATTTGAGATGCAAGTTTACATATAATTTGAACTTAATTAAACTTTTAACTGTTTATAGTTTATGAAAGTATTTTTATTTATTCTTTTAACTAACCTAATTTTCAATTACATGATATTATTTGATTTTAAGTCAGATAGCGACATCAGTAACTGGCGCGTTGTAGATGATGTAGTGATGGGTGGCCAGTCAAATGGCAGTTTTTTTATTAACAATGAGGGGCATGGTGTTTTTCAGGGGAAAGTATCGCTTGATAACAATGGTGGGTTTTCATCGGTGCAATATCGGTTCAATGCAATACATGTAAAAGAGAAGAAAAAAATCTTTATCCGGATAAAGGGGGACGGTAAAAGGTATCAAATCAGGATAAAATCGAACAGGTTTGACAATCATTCTTATATTTATTATTTTGAAACATCAGGCGATTGGCAAAATATAGAAATTTCTTTAACA
>JARGGF010000946.1 GCA_029210905.1 Bacteroidales bacterium
ATCTATAGTTATCTTTTTACCCATTTTCCAAGTTGGATGTTTTAATGCCTGTTTTGGTGTGATTTTACTTAATTTGGATATGGAATAATTATTGTATTTTATCTTTTTTATAAATAACGAAAACTTAAGATGAACATTTGATTTATCACTGGAAAGTTTTTTTTATTTTGGAAATAAAAGCTATGGAACCATCAAAAATTAAACAATACAAAAAAAAAGAAGTAACACGAGTATTGCTGAATATATTTTTACTTGCATTTGTTACTTATTTGTTGATGATTGCAATTAGTCCAAATTCAAAAGCACTGCCTCGCTTTTTAATAGGATTTGCCCTGATATTTGTTATTATTGTATTAATAGCCATGTATTTAAGATATATTTATCATATGTACAGGCAAATAAAAAATAATACTTCAAAAAGCCTGTAAACTGGTTGCTGGTCATTGGTCATTGGTCATTGGTCATTGGTTGCAAAAAACTATTAACAAATAACAAATTTCAAATAACAAATTTCTGACATCTTAAATTTTCTCCACTTAATTATTTTGCCATTTTTTTTGTATGATTATATTTCTGATTATCAATTACATAAATTTTATTTTACAAAAAGATGAAAAAAAAATCATTTTTGAGGGTAACATTTTTACCTCAATGGTAATTAATTAGTAAAGCAATTGAAAAACCAAACCTGTTGCTTCCACTACAAATTGTCAATAATTACTTGTAAATATCTATTATAGATGGAATATCTGTCAGATAAACAGAAAGTGGCTTTGGCTAAACAATTTAATTTAATTGTGAGGGCTATTAGTGATTTTCAGCTAACTAATTGGGGAGAGAGGAACAAGGCAGAATTTGATACTCTATTCCATAAAGAAAGAGAGTTATTATTACACGTTGAGCACTTGTTAAATAGGGGCACTGTTTTAATTTCTGATGATCCCTCTGGCCTTGTTATTGATGTTGAGAATTTTGGCGAAGATTTAAGAATGCAACTAAAGTATTGTAATTTGAATACAGCTAATGAACTTATCTCAAGATCATTGATACTAGCTTCCTCAATATTCGGTTTTGCTCCCAATTTCCACGAAAAGCCACAAAAGGAAATTGCTCAGCTTTATGTAGCCTAAGGATATTTAGTAAAATTTGTTTTAACTTTAGTTGAGTGGCAACAATGAATTGCAAGTTCTTTATGCAACGCAGCGATTAACTATAATGCCGAAACAATTATAAATTTATATATGGATGTTTTGCTGATAAAGAAAAAGATTCAATCAAACTATTTTAAATCAGAGGTCTCTGCCGAAAAAAACTGATGCCATTCGTACTGAAACATCCAGTTGTAAATATCCATGTTAAACGCATCATAATCAGCACTTTCAGTTCCCATTCCAGAGCCATCGTAGGTTTTTGCCCAGGAGTTATGCCCCACACCGGGATAAATAGTGAGCTTTGCTTTTATTGGAGGGTTTGCTTCATTTATTGCATTTATCATGTTAATTGAGCCGGACACATTAACCGTGCCATCGGCATCGCCATGAAATGCCCAGGTTGGAATGTGTTTCATTCCTTCCACTTTGCTTGTATTTCCTGCTCCACAAATTGGAACAGCTGCTGCTGCGTAGCAACTGTCAGCCGTAGTGGTAAGATAGTTAAATGTTCCATAACCTCCCATACTCAAACCTGTGATGTAAATCCGTTTTTGGTTTACCTTATAATTTTTGATAATAAAAGTGATGAATTCATGCACTTTGGTGCCATTCCATCCACCATCGTGGCATTGAGGTGATACAACAATTACCGGATACCGTGGCAGCCATTTATTTTTATTGATTAACATGGGTGGGCCATTTCGAAGCACTAAATTTAAAATATCGGGGCTATCGCTGCTGTTTCCTTTTTCACCGGCACCATGTAAAAAAACCAATAAAGGATAAACAGGGCCTTTAACCGATGGTTCATAAACATAATAACCATATGGTGAGTCATTTGTGCCTAAGGGATACGCTGTGTGGATACCTCCCGTATCAGCCGGAAGGTTGGCCAGATTATTATAATCGTTCATATCGCTTTTTTTTGAACAGGATATTACCAAAAAAATTGCGGCAATAGCAGGGATAAATGAAATTTTGTTTAAGTGCATCATAAATTATTTTCTGCTAAATTAAATAATAATTTTATTCTTACCTCATGTAACTCCCGGCATTAATATCAATGGTACTGCCTGTTGCATGATCCATCATCCCGGAAGCTAAAAAAACGGCAGTGGGGGCAACATCTTCAGCTTCAGTTAATTCTGGCAAAGATATTTCATTTAAAATTTGCTGTTCGCCATTTTTTTCAATAAATTCTTTGGCCATTTGGGTTCTTACAAATCCGGGTGCTATTGAAAAAGCTATAATGTTATTTTTTCCAAACGAGCGGGCTATGGTTTTTGTTAATGAAACAAGGCCTCCTTTTGATGCTGCATAGGCCAGGTAATCACCAGTATCACCCCTAAAAGCTGCCCTGGATACAATATTTATAATCCGCCCACCACCAGTTTCTAAAAAATGTGAAATGGCCAATTTACATAACAGACCTGCACTATTGAGGTTTGTATTTATTGTTTGGATCCATTGCTTG
>JARGGF010000947.1 GCA_029210905.1 Bacteroidales bacterium
GAATGTCTGGGTTCCTTCATCAAAAGTCCCGGTTAGCACAAGTTGATCATTCACACTGAATTTCAAAGTTGACAATGCATCAGTTCCATTCCAGGTGCATTTAAAACCTATTTTTACTGAATCACCAGGGGCCAATGACGTATTTTCAAAGGTAAAACCTGCGTCCTTAATAAATTCAAATCCTGGATTTGAATTTTTATCCTTTTCACAACTGGTAAATACTAACATACCAATTGCGAATATAACTACTAAATTTAAAAGTGTTTTTTTCATTATTTAAAAGTTTACGTTATGAAAATTATTGCTACTCGATGAGTACTGAAATTTAATTGTTAAAATGTTGATTAGTAACTATTTATTTAAAGATTTTTTTACCCAGATGATAAGCTCCAAGCCCAATCAAAGAACCCATTAAACCAAACATAAAGAATGATATAATTGTAAAGCCCGGACTTGCTAATAAGGATTTATGAAGAACACCGGTAAATAATCCGAAGATTAATCGCAATAGCGGAATGCTTCCGTAAGCCAGAGCACCTGCGATAGCATAAAATAAAATTTTATATTTTGTAAGTGAGGATAACAGGCCTGCAAGTCCTAAAACTACTCCAGGTACTACATATATCAGAGCAACCAACGGGTTTTTAAAACCTAAAAATGGCACAAAAGCAAAAGCAGCAACTCCCAGTGAAAAAAGATAAGCGGACCACTTTGTTTTTCCGGTCGACTGCGCTATAAGTAGCAAGGCCATAAACTCAAGACCATGGTGTCCTGGAAGGTTCATACCTGAGCGGTATCTTGCATGTGCAACAATAGCAATTATGCCTAAAACAATTGGGATAAGTACTTCAATTACAAGGGCGTAATTAATCTGAGATACTTTTAATATACTCTTTTGCTGCAATTTGCCATTCATAATCTTTATTATTTTTAACTGGTTCTACAATTACTGAAATTTTTGCCTCACTCAATACAGGCCTGATCCATTCAGAAATATTTATTTTTTCGTCTATATTTATACTTAGTTTGTCTTTTGTAACTATTTCATCAAAAATAGAAAGTTCAAATAATTCCCTGGCAGAATAAATACCTGAAAAATCTCTTAACTCTTTACCCGATAACCAGATGAATCTTCCATCATCTCCGGATTTTCTTAATCCGACTGCCGCTAAAGATCCTATAATTCCATCAAGTGTGCCTAGGAATCCTTCCAGGTATATTCCTGCATCTTTGGCTTTTTCATAGGCCTCTTCTTTTGTAAGAATTTCTTTTTTGGCTCTTTTTCCCCATTCTATAATCTGATCCGGAATTTTGTCGAAATGTGCAACACAAAGTCCAACATCTGAACCATCGGCACATTCACAAATTAAATAGGCTTTGCAAAAAGCTTTAAGTTCTTCAATATCATCAGTTTCTACTTCAATGCCAGCAGAACTGTTTTGTGAGGTATAAGGTATGTCAGGATGAAAAAAAAGCTGATGCCGGGTTACACTGAGTGTTTTACCCAACTCCTCTTCATCAATTAATGAGCATAAATGTCTGGCCCTGAATCCAGTTCCACGGGAATCTTTATTATCGGTATCATCTATACCAATTAAATATTTTTGCAGTGTCGACATTTTATTTCAATATGCAATTATTTGCATATCACAAAATAAACAAATTATTTGCTGCTTTTCAATGACTTTTAATAGTTTTTCGACAATTTAGATTTGTTCTTTGCAGGTGGAGCTTTTATTTTCAGGTAGATAGCAACCTGTTTTGAGATTAATATTCTTCAGACTGTTTTGGTTATTAGGGGTGATCAATTGTTAGCAACAGACTGAGTGTGTCTTTTTGTCCTGCATTATCCATAAGCTCAAATTGCCATATTTCTTCTTCCAGCGCTGTTTTGGTAATATAAAAACTCATTCCCAAGGCCTCCACCTGAGGATCAAATTCAAATGATTTTTCTACCACCAGGCCATTGTTTAAATAACTGTTTAGTCCTGATAATAAATCAGTTCCATTCCAGTTACATTTTAAACCAATAAGTACTGAATCACCTACTTTTACAGAATCATTTGCAAAAGTGTATTTTGCGTCAGTTATAAATTTCATGCTTGGGTTTGGTCCTAATTTTTCTTTGCAGGTAATTAATAGGAGCGAACCAATAAAAATTACGGCAATAAACAGGTGAACTTTTCTTTTCATTTTTTTAATGTCTTGACAAATGTTATACTAAATTACCAGGCCAAAATTATTGATTATTTCTTATTCCGGGCAGATATAATTTCTTAAAATGAGCTCAATTAAATTTTCATCACCAGAATTTAGTTGCGATTGCCTTTTTTATGCCTGAAAAATTACCTGGCTGCATCTAAGTTTCAACAGGCAAGCTAAAACCAAAAATTGTTTCTTTACCTGCTGTGCTATCTACCCAAATTTCACCATGGTTCTTTTCAACCAATTCTTTGCATAATATCAGACCCAGGCCAGTACCTTTTTCATTATTAGTACCATAAGTTGTATAGTTTTCCTCAATTCGGAAAAGTTTATCTATTTTTTCCTCAGGAATACCGATACCTGTGTCTTTTACGAAAATTTCAATAAATTTATTATTTTCCACTAATTTACCAGCCG
>JARGGF010000948.1 GCA_029210905.1 Bacteroidales bacterium
TTATCGCAAATTCTATTGAAAAATTCAAGTTTGAGTAAATTATAAGAAACTATAAAATAGAATCGCTCAATTTAGGTAGTAAACTTAATTTAGTTATTTTCATTTTTTTTAGAAATAAGGGTTATTTCAAGCTTTTTATATTTTAAGAACCAAATCACTATTAATGATTCATTTACATTTATTTTATTTTGTAATCAAAATTAGTCAGGATAATAAATACATACATCCTCAATCTCTCCAATTTCCAGGATATTATAAGCGCCATTTCCATCTGGGGTTATGTTAAAAAAGTCAGCGTATAATGGAATATAAGTGCCTTCTATTTCAATTTTTACATTTGAGATATTAAAATTGGCATCTACATCAAACTGAATGTGCTGGTTTAAGGAGGTGCTTTGAATGGTTAAATCAGCTTTACCAGCCGTTACCCCAGAACTGACGTTGTATATTCCATTGCTTGAAAATTCAATTGTTGGCATTACAATGCCTGAAAGCTGGCAGGTGGCGGTTTCCTGCAAGGCAGTGAGGTCAAGGCTTATTGAGCCATTGGTTATTGAACCGCATTCAAAATCATCAACCTGGGTACCGGTGCCACCATATCCAAAGATCCCGGGTTTCCCAGTTGCCAGGGCAGCATCTGTAAACTCACCATTTTCATTGCCTAAACCTGCAATTGGCAGCCCATTGCGTAAAGCTTGCAAAACAGTGCCTTTTACAGATAAACGAAGGACATCTCCCGGATTAAAGGTTAGGGAATAAGCAACATCAAGGTTGGACCAACTGCCTGCCACTTCTTTTCCTAACCAGGCTGTACCGGTTGACACGGTAAGAACATAGGCATTTCCAGTAGAAGCGCGTACACAAATACCTCTGTCCGCCCCACTAATAATGGCATCCATGGTAATTTCAGCATACTGGTCGTCAGCAAAGGGCAAATCCACATAACACCAGGTATCCGCATTGGTATTAACAGTGGTTACTTTTTTATCACCACCGACATCAATAACTGCAAGATTTTCATTACCTGAAACCCAGTTGCCCTGGCCATTTAGGTTACCTACTGAGTGGGCTTCAAAATTATCTGTAAATGTGCCATAAAAGGAGTCATCAGAGATAAGGGTAATATCCTCGGAACTCAATATTAAAGAGCTAACCAGTGAATTTGTAACCTGGCAGTAATAGATGCCGGCATCATTTGTTGAGAAAGCTGCTATGTTAAAACTAGACTCATTACCACCTGTAATTCCGACACCATCCTTATACCACTGATAACTGTTATTGGTGCCGCCTACGTCAACAGAGATAGTGTGGTTGCTACCCGGAATAACTTTTTGTGTTTCAACCTGTCCAAACTTTTTTTGTGGTGAATAAGTAAAACCTGCAACACTTAAGTTTGGTTCAATATCTTCAAAAGTTAAAGCATTGTCTTGTACCTGAAGACTGGTTAAATTCAGGCTTGAAAAATCTGGTAAACTTTCTAAGTTATTATCATAAACTCGAAATACTAATAGATTACTTAAACTGGCAAAACCTGGAGGTATATTTCCTGTAAACTCATTGCTATATAAGTATACGTATTTAAGATTAATTAGATTAGCTAATTCAATCGGTAAACTGCCGCTAAGCTGGTTGCGACTTAAACCGAGTACTTGCAGGCTTATCAAATTTCCAAAACTGCCTGGTATCTCACCACTTAATTGATTGCCATGCAGATATAAGGTATGCATATTTGTTAAAAATGATAAACTTACTGGAATACTACCACTTAACTGATTTTCCTGGAGTTGAATTTCTTTAAGATTTATTAGATTTCCAATTTGTGATGGAATTGGACCACTTAATTGGTTATTCTTTAATTGGAGATACTGTAGACTGTTTGCTAAATTACCTATCTCTATTGGAATATTACCGCTCAAATTATTGTAGTTTAAATAGATACGGGTTAATTGTGTTAGGTTTCCTATTTCAGATGGGATAGTCCCACTGAGCGTATTTTGTTCAAGATATAAGCGATTTAAATATGTCAAATTACCAATATCTGAGGGAATACTCCCAACTAAATTATTGTTTGTGAGTACTATTTCTGTTATATGTCCATCTATAACTGATAGACCATACCAACTTTCAGAAACATCGCATGCTGTTGCATTAATATCCCAACCGGAATTATTAGTCCAGTTATTACCATTTGTTGAATTAAACAAAGCAACCAGGGCTTCAAACTCAATTTGGCTAACACCCGTAGAGCAAGCCTGGGCACTAAGCTTATTGCTTGAAGCAATCAGAAGCAATACGGCCATACTTATAAATATATATTTTTTCATTTTAAGCTTATTAAAATGTTTATTTGTTTTTAGTTGGTATAAATGACCTTAAATTCCTGCGTGCCACTGGCTTCTTTCACAATAAGCAAGTAAGTACCTAAAGTATGTTTGGTGAGGTCAATTTCCATTGGGAATTTATCAACTACCTGATATGATTCTACAAGGTTGCCCCTTATATCATACAAAATAATCTGCTGTATATATTCAGGATTATCGGCTTTGATATAAAATTTACCTTTAGTGGGGTTAGGATATATTAAATAGCTTCCGGAAAGGTTTATAACTTCATCCTGATCAA
>JARGGF010000949.1 GCA_029210905.1 Bacteroidales bacterium
CAGTTCCGTTAATAGATTCATCACAAGTGGAACATAGCAGTAAAATAAGCTTTTTGCACTTTTTAGAAGCGAATTTAATCAGCTCAAGGTGCCCATAATGGACAGGCATAAATTTCCCCAAAATCAATCCCTTTTGCATATGCGTTTAAGTTTAGCAACCTTATTTATCAATGAAAACCACACAATAAATTCTTGTATGGGGTTGATATAGAGACATTTTCAGCTTTAAGGTACGAATATTTACTCAAAAGAACAACAATTTAACAGCTTATCATTCAAATATTATCCCTAATCTGATTAGTAAAACATTCATTCTATTTACTTTTAGGCACCAGCCATTTCATAGAGGCAATGCAATAGCCTGCAGAAAATCTGGTTTTCAAAAGTCAGCTGATGATAAAATTGAGAGTATCTGAACAACAACGAATTCAAACTCTAGGAGAACAAAAAATGAATAAAGTACTGATTAACAGAGGCTCATATTTTTTAGATGTTACATGATATCAAAGTTGTGAAATAAAAATCTGCTTGGATATTCATCAGATTATTTGTATTTTTAAGACAGGATCTCATTTTTAAGGAACAGAAGGCTCAAAATCTAAAACAATCGATCATGAATTTTTTATACAATATGAAGATAGGATTGCGCCTAAATATAGTGCTCAATCTTGTTTTTTTCCTAATTCTACTATCCCTGGGCATTTTTATCATTAATTCTGTAGAAAAACGCATTATTAAAGACCTTGACGATAGAATGTTTGAACAGGTGGATGATTTAAATCAGTTAATCGATGTTCAAATTGATGAAAATCAATTACAGGTAAACCGTTTTATCAAGGTTGCACATGATTTGTTTTACAGTCAGGGCGAAATAATTGAGTCTGCTGAAGAAACAATTGAAATTGAAGCTACTAATCAAATATCGAAGGAAAAAAGTCGGGAAAGCGTTCCTGTTTGGTATCACAATGGCAAAATCATTCACAATAATTTCAATTTTGTTGATAAAATTGGTGAACTAACAGATGCAACGGCAACGATATTTCAAAAAATTGACGATGGTTATCTGAGAATCTCTACGAATGTAAAAAAACTGGATAACAGCAGGGCTGTTGGCACTTTCATACCAAATAATTCTGAAGTAATTAAAACGATAGAAAAAGGTGAAACTTACAGGGGTAGAGCTTTTGTAGTGAACGACTGGTATTTAACTGCCTATGAACCCATAAAAATTAATGGAGAAATCAAAGGTATTTTATATGTGGGAGTAAAAGAAAAAAACCTGGGCAATATAAAATCAGTTTTTAAATCAAAGACCTATCTCGATACTGGATATCCATTTTTAGTTGATGAAAATGGAATCTTTATTATTCACCCAATAAAAGAAGGTGAAGACCAAACCGGAGCAGAATTTTTTAATCAACTTAAAGGAACCAATGGGAAAAAGGCAAAAACTTCCTATGAATGGGAAGGCAGGGAAAAATACCAGTATTCAGAATTCAATGACAAGATAAAAGCATATGTTTGTGCCAGCCTTTACATAGATGAAGCCATGGCCACTTCACAAAATATGAGGATTGCTTTTATAGTTGCGCTTCTTGTTGGTTTTACAGTTTTTGGATTAACAAATACCTTCATAAGCAAAACAATTACTGTGGCACTAAAAAGGGGAATTTCTTTTGCCCAAAAAGTAGCTTCAGGCGATTTAACAACAACTATTGATATAAACAGAGGTGACGAAATGGGTGAGCTGGCATCAGCATTTAATACCATGATCATTAAATTAAGAGAAATAGTCCATTCAATAGATAAAGCAGCAGCAAGAATAGTTATTGCAAGCACTGAGATAAGCAGTGGTTCGGAACAATTATCACAGGGAGCGAGCGAACAGGCATCTTCAACCGAAGAAGTCAGCTCATCGATGGAGCAAATGGTTGCCAACATACAGCAAAGTGTAGACAATGCTAAACTCGCTGAAGGAATATCACGGCAAACTGCAAAATCGATGGAGAAGATGAGTGAATCGGGGGATACCAGTCTCCAATCAATCAATACCATTGCAGACAAAATTTCTATAATTAATGAAATTGCCTTTCAAACAAACATTCTGGCGCTAAATGCAGCAGTTGAAGCAGCAAGGGCTGGTGAGCACGGAAAAGGTTTTGCTGTGGTGGCAACTGAAGTACGAAAACTTGCCGAACATAGTAAAACGGCAGCAGATGAAATAGTTAAGCTAACTGGTGATTCGGTTAAAATAACAGCAGAATCAAGCCTGATCATAGAAAAACTGATCCCAGAAATTATAAAAATGGCTGAATTTGTTCAGGAAATTGCGGGTGCAAGTAATGAACAAATCCTGGGTGCAGAAATGGTAAATCAAGCAATACAAGGGTTAAATACTATTACTCAGCAAAATGCAGGCGCATCAGAACAGCTATCGAGCAATGCTTCTGAGATGCTAAACCTGGCAAATCATCTGAGAAAAGCAATATCCTATTTTAATACAGGAAAATAAAATAAACCCATCAATAAATTATTCAATTTGTATAGCTGTAATATTATCACAATTTTGAGATTAAAGTATCTACCGAGTTATTGTCCCGCTATCTTTAAAGCATGAGCTGG
>JARGGF010000094.1 GCA_029210905.1 Bacteroidales bacterium
TTATCCTTTGTATTATTTAACATTTTTAAGCTTTTTTCTGATTCTATTAATTTGGTATTTGCCAGCTCTAGTTCACTATTTTTTATAGCTAATATTTTATTGGTTTTTAATTTTACCAAAAAACTATAAACTGAAATAAAAATTAGTATTACAATTATTGCCATGATAAAATAAAAGGCTTTAGTATTATAAAATGGCGGACGCACGATAACTGATAACACGATGCCTTCGTTATTTAATAATTTGTCGTTATTGGTACCTCTTACTCTTAAGGTATACGTTTTGCCTGGCTGAAGGTTGGTAATCATAATAGAACGCTTATTTCCATAGTCTACCCACTCATTATTTATTTCATCAATTTTATATTGAAAGGTATTTTCGTTCGGATTGGTATAATCCATTGCTGCAAATTCCAATGAAAACATATTTTCATCATAATCAAGAACAATATCATTATCACTCGAATTATATCTGGAAATAAATACATCTTTACTTTTCCATTTGTCATCTTCAAGGATGGTGATTTTAGTTATCACAATATCAGGAACATAAGAATTAAGTTTAATTTCTGAGGGAAGAAAATATATAAGGCCAGAATTAGTCCCAAAGTAAACCCAACCGTTCTCATCCTGGTATGAAGCACCCCAATTAAAACCATCATTTAAAAGGCCATCGGTAATGTCAAAGTTTATAAATTTCTCGTTTAAGGGATCAAACTTTGAAAGTCCCTTTGAAGTGCTTATCCATAAATACCCTGAATGGTCTTCGATAATTGCCATTATTTCATTACTCGCCAATCCGTCTTTCTGATAATAATGCTTAAATGTTTTTTCATCAGCATTAAGCTTATTTAGCCCTCCCCCGGCAGTTCCTATCCATAAAACCCCAAGATGATCTTCGAAAATAGTATGTATACCATTACTTCCAATAGAAGAAGAATCGGCAGCATTATTCACATAATTTTTAATTTTGCCATTTTTTAAATCCATCCGGTTGAGTCCCATCGAATAAGTCCCTATCCAAAGAAAGCCTTTATGGTCCTGGTAAAGTGCTGTTATGTAATTATCGCTAAGAGAATTGCTGCTTGCATAATTTTTTTTATAACTAATAAAGTAAGCCGGCCCACCTTCAATGGTATCAATCATTTTGTCCAAACCATCTCTGGTGCCAATCCAGAGAAATCCTTCTTTATCACAAAGTATAGCATTTACCTGGTTATTTGAGATTCCGGTTGAATCGCCATTGTTTCCATATTGCTTTAAAACATATTTATTATCAACAATTTCTACAGAGTTCAGTCCACCAAGGTGCATGCCTAACCAAACTTTGCCGTTGCCATAACAAGAAGACCATATTTGATCATCGGAAAGCGAATTATTCCTGTTAAACTGCTGATTGAAACAGTCGGTTATCAGATTGCCCGTATTAAAAACGCAAACCCCTCCTCCATCTGTTCCTAACCAAATATTATTTTGTGTATCTGCAACAATAGATGAAACGCTTGGATGTGAAAGGCTGTTTGAATTATTTGGCATGTAACTTAAGCTATAAAACTTTTTTCTTTTTAAGTCAAGCTTGTTAACACCGCCACCCTTTGTTCCTATCCATAATATTTTGGTCCTATCTTCGTATATGCTCCATATTCGATTACTGCTTATACTATAAGGGTTAGTAATATCAAAAAGATAATTTTTAAAGCCGTTCTGTTCTGGTAGGAATAAATTTAAGCCATGTTCTGTTCCTATCCATATATTATCTTCAGAATCTTCAAAAATAACATTTATTAAATCATCGCTAATGCTTGATGCATCGCCTATTTCATGCTTAAACTCTTTTAAATCATTGGTTTCCTTATTGAAAGTAAATAAACCATTTGAAGAACCAATCCAGAGTAATCCATTTTTATCAACTAATAAGTCCCTAATAGCTAATTGCTTACGTTGATCATAACTTTCAAAACCTAAAACGAAGTGGATGAACTCATTTTCTTTAATGTCATAATAATCCAAACCATTATTGGTCCCTATCCATAAATTATTTTTTTTGTCAAAAACAATTACGTTTACATCATTTGAAGAAACTGTATTAAATTCATTTTCACTATGCAGATACCTGACAAATTCTTTAGTTTTAACATTTAAGTAATTAAAACCACCACCAGAAGTAGCAATCCATAGATTCCCAACTGAGTCTTCAGTCAGACAACTTATATGGTTACTACTGATGCTGGATGAATCATTTTCGTTGTAAGTAAAGTGTGTAAATCTATCAATAAGTGGTTCATACATATCCAGTCCACCATAATAGGTGCCTAACCACAAATTCCCCCTTTTCCCTTCAGTAATTCGACCAAAATTACTGGAAATAAGTGAATTATCATTAGATGGTTCATGATAAAATTGTTTGAAATTAAATCCATCGTAGCGATTTAAACCATCCTGGGTAGCAAACCACATAAAACCAAACCGATCCTGAATAATTGAATATACATTATTGTGAGAAAGTCCATCTTTTCTGGTTAAACGATGGAAACGCGCCTCACTCTGAGCCATTATTTCACCCATGAAAAGCAGTAAAATAATTATAAAGAATATTATTTTTGTTATTCGCCAGCCCATTATTGTTTTTTGTGAAAAATCTCTTTTAGATTAAAAATGAAAGCTCTAATTAATTTTAATCCCCATTACAAGAATGTCATCTACCTGTCTATTATGTCCCTTCCAGGTATTGAAAGCTTTATTTAATTCATCTTTTTGCATTTCCATGCTTTGGTCAGAATTTCTCTGCAACAAATCTTTAAAACGACTATATAAAAATTTTAAACGCCTTGTCCCGCCAAATTGATCTGCATAACCATCTGAAAACATATACAATATATCACCCTTCTTCAGGTCCAATTCATTTAAGGTATATGGATTTCGTGCTTTATTAGAAATACCTATTGGATTTTTATCTGCTTTTAATTCAATAAGTACCTTTTCATTATACATTTCAACAATATACCCTTTTTTCTCATAAAATTGTTTTTGCTTTTCCTGTTCACTTTTATTGTTAATAGTTCTCAAAATATAAACAGGATTATAGGCTCCGGCATATTCAAGTTTTAAGTTTTGATAATCAATTTTACATACTGCTATATCAATACCATCTTTTGATTTGCCTATTTCATTTGTCTGATGAAGTGAATTTACAACATTATCTTTAAGATTATCAAGTATGTGAGAGGGATTAGTTATTCCTTTTTTAACAATTATTTCATTAAGAAGAGTAACCCCCAACATACTCATAAAAGCTCCTGGAACTCCATGTCCTGTGCTATCAGCTGCAACAATTATTGATTTATTGCCTTTACTGCTTTTTATTTGATGTGCCCAGTAAAAATCGCCACTCACAATATCCCTGGGCTTAAAAAAAATAAAATGCTCCTTTAGCGTACTTTTTAAATAATCTGAAGGGGGTAAGATAGCAGATTGAATGTTTCCTGCGTATTCAATACTATCAGTAATAGCTTTTTTTTGTAATATTATCAGGTCTCGTTGCTCAATTACATAATCTCTTTGTCTTTCAATTTCATCGCGCTGGCTTTCAACTTCATCTCTTTGAGCTTCAATTTCTTCTTTCTGCGCCTGGATTTCAGCAGTTCTTTCCTTTACTTTTTGTTCCAGTTCTGCATTCATTTTATCAATATGCGAAACATATTCATGAAGTTTTGAAGTCATGACGTTATAGTTCTCTGAAAGTTCACCCAATTCATCATTTGTCCGCACCAAGCTATAATTTTCCAACTGTCCGCCAGTTGTTTTTTGCATATTTCTAAGTAATTCCTTTACCGGGTTTATTACATCAGAATTGGTCCAACTTACAAAAAAGATAAGATAAATTATAGTTACAAAAATTCCTGCACCAATTCCAAAAAACATAAGAATTGTGTCTACAACATTTATATAATGTGGATTAGTATTTTTTACAAATTCGTACAAATCAACATCGCTAAACATTTTAGCATATTCACCAAATATAACTTTGTATTCTCCCTGGGTAGGTTCATATAGGTTTAATTCAGACAAAGATGTTACACTCATAAGTATATAAGCAACCACAATACTTAGCGGCAGCAATGTAGTTAGAAAGCTCGAAAACACCAGTCTGTATTTAACTTTCCCCCGCCTAAATTTGAATATTCTTTTTCTTAATTCAATAGGTGTATATATGTGTTGAAGGTATTTTAGTTGCATATTATGCTTTTGCCAGGTATAGACAAAGGCAACTGTCAACAGACTGGATAACAGAAATATAGACCAGTATTTCAAGAACATCTCCTTACGAAACTCTTCCTTAAAGACCTCTGAAAAAAATAGTTGATCTATCAAATTAGCATTCTGTATCAAAAACGGAATGGCAATAATTGCAGCAATTATTAATGGAGAATACAGGATACTTTTTCTACAATAAGATTCAATAAATAAAGGGATTTTTTTCTTTTTCCGCTTCCTCCTGAAATAAACTTTAAAAGGCAAAGAGAATAAAAAAGCCAGCACAAAAGCTATTATTAACCAATTAAAAAATAGTTTTTCACCCTCGCCAAAATAGCCCTTATTATCGGTCTGACTTAAATCAAATTTTAATCCTTTGGATTTATTAATTATTGTGTCATTTGCCAATTCCTCTGCCTCATGTATCAAAGAATCAATTACTTTGATACTATCCTTAGCAATTTTAAGGTTCTCTGCTTCCTTTATTATACTATCAGTTGGATTTCTTTTCAAGAAATCAGTTACGTCCCTTTTTAAAAGCTTGGGTGAATAACTGATATAAAGAATCCCTAAAACCGGGGAAATAAGCATATAATACAGGATTACAGGAACTATCAATATTCTTAATCCTCTATATCTGGGTACTTTATTCATTCAGCCAACAATCTTGAAGTAAATTTTCTGTAATCTGACAAAAATATAAACTAAAAACTGATAATACATAATCTTTGTGTGATATTTATCAAGTAGATTATTGGCACTATTTGTATATTTTTACACGCCTGTTAAATTTTGAATATGACAAAATTAATTCATCCACCATAACCAGCTATTATTTAGACATATAGCCATGATGATGATATGGTAATAATCTGAAATCAAACGATTCTTTTAACAATTTTTCGTCAATCCAGCATAATACCAGCTTGTAGAAGACTTTATATCATCCCGACTCATCTGCATATTTCCCAAATGATACATCAATAAGATACTGATAAAAAATGGCTTGTAACTATAATTGACGAGATGTGACTGTTTTCCTAAACATTGGTTAATTATTTATTATTCAGGTTACAGATGTAGTAAAAACTTACTATTTTTCACTGCTGACTGCCCCATGGTTCAAAGCAGCTTGATCTGAAGGAAGTGTTGGCAATATGTGGATTAGCAGGTGCTAAAGTTACGTTTCTGCTTTAAAGTATTTATAGTCTAACCCTTTGGTAATTCACTCAAATTGAATATCTTTAGCTAATATTGATAAACAATTATTTGAACTTGTTTGTCACCAGAAAAAGGTAGTTGTTGCTTCGAAAGCATGTTCAAACAAAGTATTCTAACAATTACAATGTTAATGGTCAGAACATCTTATTCAAAGTTCACCCTCATTATTTTACAATAAATTTATCAGTAAATACTCCTTTTTCAGAAACAATGCGTGCTATATAAATTCCTGTGCCAAGATTTCCGGGAGTAATTTTATTTGTGCCTTGTTTTAATTGGGAATGAAACACTTTTATCCCACTTAAGTTAATTATTTCTATAAATGCATTCTTCTCTGATATTTCTACAAAAATACTGTATTTTATAGGGTTAGGATAAATTTTTGGTTTGTTATTTAAAGTTTCATTGAAGCCAACATTATTTTCCGGATCATCTTTACCAACTAGTTTTGGATTGCCAGAATAGTTCTGGTTAGTACTTGCAAATTTTGAAAGCAGATGAATGTAGGCAGCCTGGTAATAAATTGCAGGCTCTGTTATCTCCCAAGAATTTTCGGGCCATGAAGTGTTCCAGTCTTTATAAGATTTCTGTACCGGCTGGTTTAGAGGTGGTTGCAGATTGGAGCCACTGTAGGAGGCATCGGGGGCAAATTGCTTATTAACTCCTCCTGTCAGATATCCTGGCGGAGGACCATTGGTACTTGATTGAGCATTATCATATTTTGTCCCATCACCAAACCAGATATGATACATTTCATTCACTGGACGTTCAGCTCCATAGTCATACATATTGCTTAAAAAAAGCCTGTCAATGGCATTGCGTCCGTGTAAATAATGTAAAAAGTCTATTGAAGCGTTTTTCATTTTGGTAATGTTGGTCTCATCAGTTTGAAGGCGTGAAGCATCGTAAAACAAATTGCCTACATTACTTTTACCTGAATTGCTTCCCCAAACATAGTCACCATCTTTTAGATAGGCCCTGTAAGCGTCGGTCTGGTAATTTACAGCTTGCATAAATTCTTCGCCAGCCATGGAACTTGCAAAACTATTTTTTATCAAAGTGAGTTTATCCGGATCTGCTTCAGGCAAAAAACAATAATCGAGCAACACTCTTTCATAAGTATACTCAAAAAGATACCAGTAATTCCAGGAAATAGCATGAAAATAACTTATACCAGCTTCGAAATTATCTAAATAAGCTTGTTCCGCAGTTGCTTTATACAGAAAATATGCTGCGGTAAGCAGGTAGGCTTCCTGATCATATTCACTTCGCTCGGGAGATGCACTTGTAAAACCTCCATTATCATATGCTGAATAAGAAGGGTTTGCTACCAGGTAAGTCCAGGCTTTAATTGCATTGGTCTTTAATTCATTGGCATAGGTTTGATAAAGCGGGATGTCTTTATAAATCAAATAGGCATGAGCAAACAGACTGGCCACTGCCCTGCTTGCCGAACTTGAAGCTTCGCCATAATATCTTTCTGCATTGTCCTGGCTAACCGGACTTGCACCCTGGTGATCGCTTACGGATACTTTTGATAATACAGAGCCATCGGCAAGTTGCATTTTAATCAACCAATCCAGCTCCACTTTAATTTCATCCAACAAATCCGGCACCCCATTTCCACTTTCAGGGATTCCATAATTGTCGAAAAAAACATCAGGAGATTCTTCGTATGCAAAAAGTAATTGATGAACAGTAGAATAAGTAAAAGTAGTATATTTATTAAAATCACCTGCATCGTGCCAGCCACCAGATAAATCTTTTTCTAAGGCTGCATTATTTTTGTCTTTAACAAACCGGCAGTTTAAATCCTGGTTTGAATGGATATGACAAGGGGTGTCTTTCCATTTTTCACCAGCATAGTCAGCTTCTTTAGCAACACCACAACGCTGGTAATAAAACATACGAACAGCATGTTTAAGTGGTTCATTATAAACATCATCTGATATTCTAAAAACATGAGAAAAGTAGTCATTAACAGGATCGTGGATATAATAATGTCCTGTGTCAGTTAAGGCAGAAAAATCAAAGAACCAGACTTTGTCACCTGATTGTATATGCGTATTTCCAGAATTCCAGACCAATATTTTATCTGCAAAAACTATTTCTCCAGTAAAATATTTAACTACTTCCAGAGTGTCTGAAGGCGCATAACTTTGTGGTGCATTAAAGCCTTGCTTGGCCTGGCTGATTATGGCAATCTTTTGTGAATTTTCAATATAACCAAACTGATCAACCTTAATACGTCTGGCAACTTGCGCAAATGTATCATTAATATTTAAAAATAAAAGGCCAGCAATTAAAAGTCGAAACAACATAACATTTTTTTTAATAATAAAAGAACTTAATATGTGACATTGATATTATATTAAAGTAGCCCTAAAGAATTTAACTCTTTAGGGCTAAAAAAGATTTATAATTATTTAATCTTAACTATTCTGATATTATCAATGCAAACATGAAGTTTTTCCAAGGTTATTCCATCAGGACCGTCAGGATTTTGAAACGCCCAAATAATGTCTTTTCCAAGTATATCTTCTACATTTCCAACAGGGTCACCACCTGGAACACCAGCTTTTTGCCTGAATAGGTTAATAGGGATAAGAACAGTTCGCCAGCCACTGGTTGTTAAATTGGTTCTTTCGCCAGATGCATTACCCCAATATTCATCAACAGGCTGATTAATAGCCCATTCTCTCCATCTGTAAAAATGAAACCAGCCAAAATTCATTTCGAACCATCCAGAATTCCAAGTTTCAGGTACATACATTTCAAATTTTAGTCCAAAGTTGGAAGCAGGCCCTGAAATTGGCAGACTTTGAACACCTTCTAAAGGCATAACCCAGTCATTGTTCCACCACGAGCCAGGAAGAATCTCTCCTCCGCTTAAAATTCTTAAATAATAGCCATCTAGTGGGGCCGGTGTAGGATTACTATTAGGATCTACTCTAACTGGCAATGTACCCCATGCTTTAAATGGGTTAAGATCATCAAAATTGCAGACAATGCCAGTTCTATCACCCATTTTATAAGCCGGACCAGAACTTCCTTCACCACTTGCAGTATTTACAAACACTTCACCAATTCCAACACCATCTGGTACTGTTACAGTAATAGTAGTACCATCGGCACTTGAAGTAAAATCTGTTACCACAACATCACCAGGAAAATTGATACTATTAATAAAATAGAAATATTTACCAGTAATAATGAAAGTTTCACCAGCTTTAGCAAATTCATTACTGATTTTGTTTACCACAGGAGGGGGAGGTAAAACAACTAAAGGGATAGTAGTAACACCATATTCGGTTTCAATTACCAACTCATTTGGAACGTCAGGATCTGTAGCTAAGGTAGGAGTCTCGTCAGGTACAGTAATAATTATGTTGCTATTAGTAGCATAAGCAGGGTTTACTATTACTGGAAAATTATTAATGGTCACTGATTTTGTAGTTTCCAGGAATGTCCCTTGAATAGCAATTATCTGGCCCAGTCCTACCGTACCAAGGGATATATCCGCAAATGCAGGATCGGTAGACCTAATATTTGTAACGGTAGGTGCTCCGGAATCCTCTTTCTTGCAAGAACTTATCACTGCAGCAAGTGCAAGGAACAGCACCATTATTTTGAATATCATATTTTTTTGTTTCATTTCCTTTGGAATTAAATTTAAAATCAATTGGTTAATTAAATGGATAATCCACAGGATCCTCTTTTAATTTAGGATTCGCAGTTACATCTGCCTCAGGATACGGATAGGACAATTGCTCTGCTTGCACATCATAGAATCTGGAATTTACTACTTTCACACCATTTTCCCAATGAAAATCGCCTCTTTCCTGAGTTCTTAAATAGTTTAGTGCACCTGCCTGGTCAAAATAACTCCAACGAACTACATCATACCAGTGTTGGAATTCCATGGCCAGCTCCATTCTTTTTTCATCAAAAACATCTCTCCATGTGAGTGTACCATCAGCATCATCAGCTAAACCTGCTCTGTTTCTAATCATGTTGAAGTAGTTTAGAGCATCGGCATCAGTAGTTTGGTTCGCAGTACCCATAGTAGCCTCAGCATAGATTAAATAAACTTCTGCAAGGCGCATCATATAGGTATTTAAAGGAGTTTTCATAAAGGCCACTTCCCCTCCATTATCATCCGGGGTGCCAATTACATATTTTTTAATCGCAGAACCAGCACTTGACTCCTTGTCGTAAGTATAACCACCATCAGCTTTTAATAATTCAGCGTAAAAGTCATCTTTATACATCAAAGTTGGTTTTCTGCGAAGATCATTAGCATCATACATAGCCTGAAGGTCTGGTGAACCACCATTACCTCCCCCCCAACCATCGCCTACTCCG
>JARGGF010000950.1 GCA_029210905.1 Bacteroidales bacterium
TCAAACCAACAAGAATTATTAACGTCCATTTCTTCATTTTTTGTTCCTCCTTATACATTTACTGAAAAACCAAAAAATTATCATTCGTCAACCGGATTTTTATTCTCTGCAATTTGTATTTTTTAGATGATATTATTAGAAATTATCTTGACGATTATCCTTGATTTTTTATATCCCAATATATTTTATTCATTGAATTTTTTAATTAATCAAAGCCTTCTTACTTTTACATTCTAAATTAAACACAAAAAAAAGATGAAAACATTGCTTGCTAATGCCACAATAATCAATGAAAATAAGAAATTCATTGGACATATTCTTATTAAAGATGGCATGATTGAAGATATTTTTCAAGAAAAAACAGCCATTTCTACCTTGTTTTATGACAATTATATAGAAGCACGCGGGAAGTTGCTTATTCCAGGAATTATTGATGACCAAGTCCATTTTAGGGAACCCGGACTTACCCATAAGGCTGAAATATATACTGAAAGTAAAGCAGCAGTGGCAGGAGGAGTAACTTCATTTATGGAAATGCCAAATACAAATCCTCAGACTATAACCCAGGAGTTACTGAATAAGAAATTTGATATCGCAAAGGAAAAATCTCTGGCAAATTATTCTTTTTATATAGGAGCTACAAATGACAATATTGATGAGTTAAAAAAGACAGACCCATCCAAAGTATGTGGAATTAAGATTTTTATGGGTTCATCCACTGGTAACATGCTGGTAGACAATAAGGCGAGTCTTGAAGAGATATTTAGACAGGCTCCAGTGCTTGTAGCTGTTCACTGCGAAGATGAAGAGACTATTAAACAAAATTCGGCCAAATACAAAGAATTATACGGTGAAAATGTCCCCATTAAGTATCACCCTGAAATAAGATCTGATGAGGCATGCTACAAATCTTCGTCGTTGGCAGTGGAATTGGCAAAGAAATACAACACCAGGTTGCATATTCTGCATCTTTCATCGGAGAAGGAACTTGAGCTGTTCGATGAAAAAACACCTTTAAAAGAAAAGAGAATTACTGCTGAGGTCTGTGTTCATCATCTTTGGTTTGATGAAGCGGATTACGAAAAATTAGGTGTCAGCATAAAGTGGAATCCTGCTGTAAAAAAGAAATCCGACAGAGAAGCTTTACTTAATGGTTTACTGTTGAATAAACTAGATGTAATAGCTACCGATCATGCTCCACACACTTTGGAGGAAAAGAAAAATAGTTATTTTAAGGCACCATCGGGTGGGCCTCTAGTTCAGCACTCTTTGCAAGTAATGCTTGAATTATATCATCAGGGAAAAATAAGCCTGGAGAAGATAGTTGAAAAAATGTGCCATGCTCCAGCAGATCTTTTTCAAATAGACAAAAGAGGCTATCTTAGAAAGGGATATTGGGCAGATATAGTATTAGTTGATCTAAATACAAAACAAAAAGTTGAAAAATCAAATCTATATTATAAGTGCAAATGGTCACCTTTTGAAGATTACGAATTCAAATCGAAAATATCACATACTTTTGTTAATGGGAACCTGGTTTTTGAAAATGGTGTATTTAACGAAAATATTAAAGGAAAAGCATTATTGTTTAACAGAAATTAATTAATCATGAGACACACTATTAACTTGTTGATTTTATTATGTTTATCGAGTTTATTAATATTCCAAAACGGATGTAGGAATGATGTGAATGAGACTAACGAAAATGATAGTACGGCTTATAAGGTGCCACCTGCAAAAACAGGGAATTTTTATGCAACCAATTTGAATAATGCAAATGCTATAGTGCTGGCAGATTCCATTTCGTATGATGTAACAATTAAAAATCCTGATCCTCAGGATACCTGGACAGAGGAAGATATTGGCAGAATGGATGAAGCAGCCTTAGCCAATATTGTATTAAACGCTATTTATAATGGGAGGTTAACAGCCTATAATTATCAGACCGAATCCCCGATGAGCATTAAAGAAGTTAAAGCAATGGAAACTAAATATCCAAGAGAAAGTGTTGCAAGGATGCGATTTACTGAAGAATGGTACTTTAATGAAAATGAATTAAAATTTGGGAAACGAGTTAATGCTATAATGATCGCTTACGAGAAATTTAATACTAAAGGAGAAGTTAGATACATTCCTGGTGTAAAAGTATATCTGACTGATGAAAGTAAAAACCCGCCAAAGTAGGCTTTCTGGTAATTAAATGACTAAAAATAATTCAATTGTATTATTTTTGTGCCCTCAAATTTTATAATTGAAAATATGCACCCAATGAAAGTACTTTTTATAGATTCTACAAATAAAGCACTTCTTGAAATTCTGCGTGAGCATAATTTTGAATGTTCATACCTGCCTAATATCTCTGAAGCAGAAATAAAGAATAAGATTGTTGACTATGATGGTGTAATTACTCGAAGTAAAGTTACATTTAACAAAGAACTGATTGATAAAGCAAAAAAATTAAAGTTTATTGGTAGAGTTGGTGCTGGAATGGAAAATATTGACATTGAATACGCTGAATATAGGGGGATTAAATGTTTTAATGCGCCGGAAGGAAACCGAGATGCCGTTGGGGAGCATGCAGTAGCTATGTTGCTCAACCTTTTTAATAACCTAT
>JARGGF010000951.1 GCA_029210905.1 Bacteroidales bacterium
TTAATGATTTCGAGGCTATTTCAGTTAAATGCAAAGAAAAAATTCAAAATTTATATTTGATGTTGTTTTTTCCGGTTTGTTTGTGGTTATTTTATCACCACTCTATCTGTTTGCGGCAATAGGAGTAAAACTATCATCGAAAGGGCCAATAATTTTTAAACAAAAAAGGATAGGTTTGCATGCCAAAGAATTCACCATTTATAAATTCAGGTCAATGGGCAAGGATGCTGAAAAAAACGGTCCGGAATTGTCATCTTCACATGATAACAGGATTACAAAGTTTGGACAATTTATGAGAAGAACCAGGCTGGATGAAATCCCTCAGTTTTTTAATGTACTTAAAGGTGACATGTCTATTGTGGGGCCCCGTCCGGAGCGCAAATACTATATTGATCAAATTGTTGAAGTTGCACCGGAATTCAGGTTATTGTTAAAAACAAAACCAGGTATTACCTCCCTGGGTCAGGTAAAATTTGGCTATGCCGAAAATATTGAACAAATGTTGGAACGATTAAAATTTGACATAATTTATGTAAAAAATATGTCACTTTATCTTGATTTTAAGATATTGATATTCACCATTTTAACAATAATTAAACAAGATGGGAAATAGCATGGAACCTGCCACAAATCCTAAATTATTTTTACCTGAATATAAACATATTGTCGAGGCAAAGGATAGAATCAGTCGTTTTATCAAACATACTCCAATACTATCATCTGAAAATATCAATAAAATTGCTGAAGCGGAGCTATTTTTTAAGTGTGAAAACTTCCAGAAAGTTGGTGCTTTTAAATTCAGGGGGGCTACAAATGCTATATTGCAATTGTCTGATGAGCAGAAAAAAAACGGAGTGGCCACTCATTCATCGGGGAACCATGCAGCAGCACTTGCATTAGCGGCTAGAATGGCTGGTTGCAAAGCTTATGTGGTAATGCCCGAGAATGCCCCGAAAGTTAAGATAGAGGCGGTAAAATCGTATGGAGCCGAAATTACTTTTTGCGAACCCACATTACAGGCAAGGGAACAAACGCTAAAGGAGATAGTTGAAAGAACAGGTGCTACTTTTATCCATCCTTACAACAACCCAATGATAATTGCCGGACAGGGGACTGCATGTATTGAACTGCTCGAAGAGGTTAACGATTTGGAAATTGTAATGGCTCCGGTTGGTGGAGGAGGATTGTTAAGCGGAACAGCACTGGCTGGCAAAGGTATTAATTCTGGCATTAAGGTATTCGGAGCCGAACCGGAATTAGCAAACGATGCCTACCAATCGTTTACAAAAAAAGAGCTGATGCCAGCGCTTAAACCTAATACCATTGCCGATGGATTACTTACCTCACTTGGTACCCTAACTTACCAAATTATTTTGTCAAATGTTGATAGAATTGTTTTAGCAGGTGAAACTGAAATAGTTTCGGCAATGCGTTTGATCTGGGAGCGGATGAAAATTATTGTTGAGCCTTCTTCGGCTGTTCCTCTTGCCGCAATATTGCAAAATAAAGCAATTTTTAAGGGTAAAAAAGTTGGTATTATCATCTCAGGGGGTAATGTTGATTTGAGCAATCTTCCGTTTTGAAACCCTTAAATGAGTGTCTATCCAACAAACTCAGTGTTTATTCAGAAAGTTCTCTAACAAGGCTTGTGACGAATTGAAAAACAGGAGTTTACTTAATGTAAATGACTGTTTTTCAATTCAAGCATAACGCAGTTAGAGGGCTTTATGGATGATCACTAATTAATTCTCATTGAACATTGGACTGGATAATGATCCGAAAGTTCAATGCGGGGTGTTTCGAAGTTAAATGACTCAAAATGAGTAGTATGCATAATAAAATCAATTCGAAAAGTGGAGTATTTATTGATATAAGTGCTTCCAATTCCATTACCTGATTCGCAAAAAGCATCTAATTTGTTTTCAATAAGTCTGTTGTAAACATAGGATACCGGAGTATCGTTAAAATCGCCACATAAAATAAGTGGAAAAGGACATGATTTAATGTGGGACGCAATAACATCTGCCTGCTGAGCTCTTATTTTATAACCCTTCTTTAGCTTTGAGAGTATATTTCTAATTCCTTTTACATTAATGGTGTCTGTATTGTTAATGTTTTCAATTAAATGATAATCGTCGTAACCAAGATGTATTGATTCCAGGTGAATATTGTAAACCCTTACGGTGTCATTTTCGATTAATAAATCAGTGTAAATACAAAAATTTTCATCTTTCTGGAGCCGTACCTCACCATGGTTAAGTATAGGGTAGCTGGTAAAAGTAGCAATACCTGAGTTAGATATCTTATCTTTTTTTTTGGTAAACGAAACATACGAATTTTTTAAAATGGACTCATGGCTGATGGAATCTTCAGCATTTTGGCCATTCACTTTACTTGAATAAAACTCCTGAAGACACACTATATTTGCATTGCTCTGCTTGATAAAATCAAATGTTTTAACTCCTGTGTTTTTTTTATCGGACCAATGCCAGCGGTCAAAAACCCTTACGTTATATGATAGTATTCTGATTTCCTGTTCATTAGAGTTACTCTTTTTGTTGTTAAAACTAATCTGAAAAAAACTGCTTAAAAACGTAAAGCCAATGAGTATTG
>JARGGF010000952.1 GCA_029210905.1 Bacteroidales bacterium
ATATAGTCAACAGTGGAATTGTTTCTTTACAATATGTATTTTTTTTTACTTTTAATTATTGAGAAAATTCAAAATAAAATAATTAAATTCTCATTGTTTATAAATATGTTGCTTTATTAATCTCAAAATAGAAACTAAGATGAATTCAATCAGAAACTCAATTGCTTTACTTTTAATGTGTGTATACACAATGGGCAGTGCCCAGAATACCGATCAGGTAAAGAAAAAAGGGCCAGAAGATACCTATGCCCGAAGTTCAATGTCTTATTTATTACTTGATTTCGAAAACGAACCCTATGCTGATTACTTAAGGAGGGCCATTAATACAACTAGTGTACCCTCTAAATTCGATAATAACAATTTATCAAAAAAAATTATAAAAGCACCTTATTTCCATAGTAATACAACTACGGGAAAAGCCGAGAAAATTAGAAGGGCTTTGATAGCTGAAAATTATGCTATTGATGTAATTAAGTATTGGTGGAATATTAAGGATGATGGTAGCTACTCACCCAGCCTGATACAAAAAAGAGGAATGTACAATGCCTCTGATTTTGATGTGGAAAAAGTTGACGCAACTACTGTTGGGCGTGCAAAACTTGGCGATGCAGGACTTAATTTAATTGGTAACAGTTATGTTTTAGTGCTTGATTATGAGGGTATTAAGACAATGAAAGAGATTTACGACGCCCAGGATGCAGCTGCCCGCGAAACTGCAAAAAAGAATAAAACGGAATTTGTTCCGGTTAAACGCGTAAAAAATGGATTTACCGGTAAAGTTACCACCTATTTGTTTAAGATGAATTATTCTGATACTGTGCAAGGATATTTTGATTATGCTTTTGTTGATGATAAAAGTATTGATTTGCAGAAACTTAATCAGGTTTTTGACAAAGTTTATACTCCTTTAAAACTTATCACAACAGAATCTGATCCAGTTGACGGTACACAAGCCAATCCAGGAGAATTTCTTGCCCCTACGGTTCAGAAATCAGAGGATCAATTAATGGTAAAACTGGTTAATGATGGTATTCAAAAGTCAATTAATTCTATTGAGAACAGAATTGAAGCCTTTAGGGTAAAAACGCCTGTCACAAATGTGAATCCTATCCGCGCAAAAATTGGTACCAAAGAAAGTTTAACACACGAAAGAAGATATTTTGTCTGGCAATACACTGAAAAAAATGATGGCAATGTAATTGCAAAAAAGAAAGGTGTAATCAGGGCTAAAAAAGTTGTTAATAATAAGCAAGATGAATTAGGGAATACCAGGGAATCCTCCTTTTACCAAATTGGGGGTGGAAAAATCACTGAAGGTATGACTTTACAAGAACGAAAAGATCTGGGAATTGGCGTTTCAGCTGGTTATGGCGGTGCCGGATTGATGCTTAGAGGCGACATAAATGCAGGGCAGTGGGTTAATGCACCTATCAGGCAATTTAAATTATATATTGAAGGAGGAATTGGAAGCAAAGAATATGATAATGTAGTTATACCAACCACTATTAATCCAACTTTTTTAGGAGATGAAAAATTCCATTTGGGTAAACTCTCAATTGGTATTTTGAAAGAATACCCATTTGCTAGGGGAAATTTTCACTTTGGCTGGTTTGTTGGCTGGACTGGCGAAACTGTTACTTGGGATGAAAATGAAAGTAATCCTAATTATAATGCTGATAGATCAGATGAAAAGCTTACTGCAAGTGGCGTAAATTGGGGAGCTAAGTTAGGGATGAACTTATTTACACCCTCAGCACAATTAGCTGTTACCTTCAATAATCATAATTATGGAAAGGTTACCTATGCGGCAGGATTAGAAGGAGTCGAAGATGTAGAATTAGACGAGAAATGGTCGGATATTTTCCCTGACAGAAGTGCTTTTTCTGTTGATTTGTCACTTAGAATCAACTTCTAATCAAAAAAAATCGCATTTACATATAAGTATTATGAATTATTCGTTTTTATATTGCTAATGTTAAAATATTAAAAATATTGAATTGGAATAATTCTTAGTGCATTTTACATAATAAGTATTAACTTAGATATTTGATAATTAAAAATCATAAAAAGTATGAAAAAACTGAATTTATTACTCACCGCATTGTTTTTAATAGGGCTTGCAGGTAATGCATTTGCCCAGAATATTAAAAAGGAGTATAAAAAACTTTGGGCAAGTGATGTTTCTTATGAGGCAACTGTTGTTGGAATTGGTGCAGATGGAACTAAATTATTAAAAGTTTGGGGCTATGAGAAAAAAGCTGAAATGGCAAAAATAGAAGCTAAAAAAAATGCAGTAGCTGCTTGTCTTTTCAAAGGTGCTGCCGGTAGTCGCGAAAAAGTTGTAAAACCTATTGTTACTGACCCTCGCGAAGCTGATGCCCATGAAGCTTATTTTGATAAGTTTTTTGAGACTGGTGGACAGTACCTCCAATATGTTATGCTAACAAATGATGCTACTGGCAAAGACATAGTTAAAATGCAAAAAGGCTACAAAGTTGGGATTGTGGTTTCAGTTATGTATGATGAGCTTAGAAAAGAAATGGAAAGACAAGGAATTGTAAAAAAACTTTCTACGGTTCTTGGTGATAAAGCTAAAAAACCTACTATTA
>JARGGF010000953.1 GCA_029210905.1 Bacteroidales bacterium
TTTTTTCTTTATAGCTGCTCCAGCGGTTCCCCAATACTTTTCTCATCAGTTCATCAGTGTAGTGAACAACTGAAACCTGCCAAAGGCCTTGAGCAATTGCTCCTGGTGCTCGGTGACTAATCGAAAATCCGGCATTAAGATATTCTATATGGTGCCACCAGCCACTTGGCATAAAAAGAGTATCACCTGTTTCTAAAATGCATTCATAACCCTTAACATATTTAAGGCCAGGGAATTTCTTAAAATCAGGATGATCAATATCCACAGAGCTGTGAACTCCGAAAGGATACTGATAGAGTAACCTGCTATATTTTGGATGAAAAAGCACCACCCTTTTTTTGCCTGCCAAGTGCGTGAGAAATACATTTGACATGTCCATATCCTTGTGAATACGGGTGATGGCTCCTTCTCCGCCAAAAAACATAAAAGGCAGACTTTTAAGTATCCTGACACCTATATCGGGAAATTTAAAATCATTTTTAAGTGAAGGTTTTAATTTAAATGGATCAAATAGAAAAATTCGTAATGAAGTTGGCCCCTGATGCAAAAGATCAATATATTCCGAAAATTTCATCTTGATAGGAGCATGTTTGAAGGACCGATCTTTGTATTTTTCGCTGCTATCAAACAAACCTACTTCCTGATCACCCAACTTTTCTTTGAAAGAATCAAAGTCCCATTTACTGATAGCCTGGTGCTGAAACAGGTTTTTAATGATTACAGGCTTTTGTTTTTTTAAGTATTCCTTTACAAATTTTTCTTTGTTATTGGCTTCAACTGTTTCTAGTCTATTTTTAAAATCAATTGGCATATGCGTAATAGTTAATTTTATAAGTAAATCAAAATAAATATGTTTACCATTAAAATATCATTTCCAACTATAATTTTTCAAAGTTAAAATCAGTTATTGTTTATTTGGAAGTACAAATATATAATATTTAAAATGATCCATACATTTGACTCAGGATTCAAAACACATTTATCAAAATCAAATGTTAGCTATTTACGATATAAAGTAATTTTTTTTTGTAAAAAAGTTACTTTCATCATTATTTGCATAATATTTGTTATGTAAATACGTTAGATAAGTAAAAATATTTTAAATAAATTTGGAGAATTGTCAAGTTTATTTTATACATTTGTTTTTAAAGCAAAAGGATCATGGAAAATAAGAGAGAAGTAATGTTTCTGAAAGGAAAGGAATCAATAATAGTTAGCCTTCTTTTGTTGCTTGCTATTATTGTATTTATTGTACCAATAGTTTTGGTTTTAATACTACGATCTATGGTTAGATTGGTTCAATCTACCAAAGAACAGGCAAAGGTACCTGAAGCTGTTAATGCCAATTTTGAAAAGTTATATTAAGCTGAGCATATTTTAGATTGCTAAATTAGTTGTTTACAGGCTAAGAACCTTTTTATGGTATCAGCTTAAATCCAATTACCAGAATATCATCCGTTTGTTCCACATCCTTCATCCACGATTCAATTTCAAAATTTAGAATTTTTTCCTGTTCTTTCATGGGTTTTTGGTAGTTTTCAAAGATTACTTCCTTCATCTTTTTAATCATGTATTTTCTGTTTTTTGGACCTCCAAATTGATCCTGAAAACCATCAGTGAAAATATAAAAATAGGTAGGGCCCTCTGCATAAGAGATATTGTAATTGCTAAATTTCTTTTCGTCCTGGGTCATTTGGTGGCCTCCAATTGATTGCATATCACCTTTAATATAAAAGAGTTCGTTATTTTGTATATATACGATTGGATTTTTTGCACCAGCCCATTCTACAACTTTATTTTGTTTATCAATGGTACATAAAGACATGTCCATGCCATCCTGATTTTCAGTCTGGTCTTGTTTTAACGCTTTTATAACATACCTGTTCTTATATTCTAAAATCTCTGATGGTACTGTAATTCCCTGGTTTACAATTGTTGTAAGTATTTCACTACCTATCATACTCATAAATGCTCCGGGCACTCCATGTCCGGTACAATCAACTGCGGTAAAAATAATTTTGTTGTTTTTTTGAGCAAACCAATAAAAATCGCCACTAACAATATCCCTGGGTTTAAAAAGGATGAAAGAATCATCGAGGTTTTGCTGTATTTTGTCTTTTAAGGGAAGCATGGCCTCTTGTATACGCTTTGCATAAGTAATACTTGCTGTAATATTTTTATTTTTTATGGCTAATTGCTCATTAGTTTCTGATAATTTATCTCTTTGTGCTTCAATTTCATCCCTTTGCGCTAGAATTTCTTCTTTTTGCTGCTCCAGTTCGGTATTTTTCATTCTAATCTCTGTAGTCCGCTCTTTTACAACTTCTTCAAGGTATTCCTTTTGTTTTCTTAATCTTCTGACGCTTAGTCTTAAAATTCCCCAAAAAAGCAGAAGCACACCAATAACATAACCAATTACAGCCCAAATAGTTGCATACCAGGGAGGAAGAATGGTAAATTCGTAGGTAGCCTCAAGGCTTTCAACACCATAAATATTTTTGGCAACTACTCTAAAGACGTAATCATCTGCTGATAAATTGGAATATTCCTTGAAACTTTTTGTTTTCCACTCAGACCAGTTTTTATCATTACCTTCCAGGAAAAATTT
>JARGGF010000954.1 GCA_029210905.1 Bacteroidales bacterium
TTTTCTTCCATGGCAAAATTTTTTACCAGAAAAACATTATACAGCTTGTCATAAACATTTCCATATTCTCTTTCAAAAGCCCTGTACATTTTTTCCTGGCTTTTAAGAACCGGCTTAGTCAGCTTCAGGGTTGCAATAGCATATATAAAAAGAGTAAAAATTATCAACAAGTCTAATTGCCATTGTATAATCAGCATTGCTGTCAATGCAAAAATAAGAAATAAAATTGAAGGATTCGATATTTCGAGCAGGCATTTTGAATTAATTGACAACAATCAATTATTTGTGAGCCATGAATATAAAGGAGTATATAAATTAAAGCTCAATGATGATTTTACAAAAGCTTTACAGTATTCTACAGAAAAAAGTGTACAAAAAGGACTGAAATCCAGTTTGATAAAATACAATAATGACATTATTTATACTCTGAAAGAGGGTATTTTCAGGTATAACAACAAAAAAGAAAAGTTCATAAAAGACTCCTTAATGTCGGCTAATTTTTTGGAAAATGACACTTATTTTTCTGGGAATTTGGTTGTTGATCCCAAAACCAACACACTTTGGGGATTTACCAATAAAAATATCGTTTATTTTACGCCCGGTAAATTAAATAACGTTCCCAAAACCATTAAAATTTACTTGCCGGCATCATTAAGAAGGGATATTGCTGGTTTCGAAAGCATGACAAATCTTGCCGGCCGCCAGTATTTGTTTGGTACATCCAGAGGTTATATTATTTTGAATTTGGACAAGATAAATAATGAAAAACCATTTAAAATTGGTATTTCTTCTATTGAAAAAAGCATACTAAACGCGCAAAGCACACCGGTTTCCTTAGAAAATAACAATACTTTTAAATTTAGGAACAACAATTTGGTTTTTACTTACAGTGTTCCCGAATTTGATAAATATTCTGAAGTAAATTACCAATATCAATTAGTGGGAATGTATGATGAATGGAGCAATTGGTCCACAAATTCTGAAGTTTTCTTTAAGAATTTACCTGCAGGAAATTACACTTTCAATGTTAAAGCAAAAATAGGCAATGTGCTTTCAAGCAATGTAGCGTCTTATTCTTTTAGGATTGACAGGCCTTGGACGCTGTCCACACCAATGCTTTTAATTTATTTTATTTTGTTTAGCGCACTTTTGTTTTTAATCCATAACCTATACAAAAATTATTACGCCAAACAGAAACAAAAGTTAATTGAAAGAAAACAGCGCGATTTTGCCTTGTCTCAACTGGAAAATGAAAAAGTGATTATGCGTTTGAAAAATGAAAAATTACAGGGTGAGATTTTCAGCAAAACTAGGGAGCTTTCTGCCTCAACCATGAACATTATCAATAAGAATGAAATATTAAGAACCATTAAAGAAGAGTTGAGCCTTGTTAAGGACGAAACCAATATAAAACCTGTTATTAAGATTATCAATAAAAACATTGCAAATACCAGTGACTGGGAAATGTTTCAGGAAGCTTTTAACAATGCCGACAGTGATTTCTTGAAGAAAATAAAATTATTGCACCCATCCCTTAGTCCTAATGATTTACGTTTGTGCGCTTATTTGCGCTTAAATCTTTCTTCTAAAGAAATTGCGCCTTTATTAAACATTTCTGTAAGAAGTGTGGAAATAAAAAGATACCGATTGCGCAAAAAAATGGACTTACCGCACGAAGATAGTCTTGTAGCGTATATTTTAAATATATAGATTACCGCTACAGTTGTTAAAATGACTACAACATTACCTCAACATTCAAGCAACTACAAGGTTGTAGCAAGTTAAAATTAAACATTTTATTAACGTAATTTTAACTTTTAATAAACACTTTTTTTCCTAATGCCAGCCTTAATTATATAAGCTGTTAGGCATTCTTAAAATCCAACTGAATTTACAAAAAACCTGAACTGTATATTTTTTGTATAGGTGGGTTTTCAACTTTCAATATATTATAAATATATCTTTATCAAAACTTAAATTAATCAATAATATATGAAATCATTAATCTTAACATTTATTCTCGGTTTTGCAGGAATTATCGCTTCCGCGCAAAACTATGAAGTAAAAGGAGTTGTAGTAGGTGTTGGCGGAGAGCCTTTGCCGGGAGTTTCTATAGTTGTTAAAAACACAGCCAAAGGAGCATCTACAGATTTTGAAGGAAATTTTAGTATTTCCAGTATTCAAAAAGGAGAAATATTAGTTTTCTCCTATGTTGGCTATACAACTAAAGAAGTTTTAGTAAGCAATGCCGATTTTTTGAAAGTAGTACTTAATGAAGACCTTCAAAGTCTAGACGAAGTTGTCGTTATTGGGTATGGAACTCAAAAAAAGAGTGTTGTTACAGGCGCAATTTCAAGCGTAAAAGCAGCTGATTTAGAGAGCCTCCCAGTTGAAAGAGTTGAGCAAGCATTGCAAGGAAGAGTTTCTGGAGTTGTAATTGCTGCGGATGCAGGACAGCCAGGATCATCTTCAACAGTTCGAGTTCGTGGTATAACTACATTTGGAAATAACAATCCATTATGGGTTATTGATGGCGTTATTGTTGAATCGGCAGGGATTGGATTTTTGAATCAATCCGATATTGCATCAATTGAGGTGCTAAAAGATG
>JARGGF010000955.1 GCA_029210905.1 Bacteroidales bacterium
TGTTTAAATCATTGTATGAATATAATGAAGCAACAAATAAAGAAGACCTTTTAAAGGAAAAAGGGTTCAATTCAGTTTCCGTTTTTTTTGAAAAGCTTAAAAAGTTTGCTTTTTACGATGAATTGAAGCAGAGCACTCTGATAAAACATGTTGATTTTGATTCTGACCTAAAGACCATCAATTATCATGTAATAATTAATGCTTTATTGAGTAACGAAGGGATGGCTTATGGCAATTTACCAAAAGGTTTGCTTAAATTTCACAAATATCCTTCAGGAGCAAAAACCCCGGTTCAGGAGCATATGGTTGAAGGTGCTCTTTATGCTGCAAGCGGGAATGAGGTTTTAATACATTTTACTGTTTCACCAGAGCATATGGATGCTTTCAAAAAACATATTGAATCAGTAAAACCAGCATTGGAGGCTCAATTTGAGATGAGTTTTACCATTACTTATTCCATACAAAAGCCATCAACTGATACCATTGCAGTTGACTTAAACAATAACCCTTTTCGGGAAGATGATGGTAGTTTGCTTTTCAGACCAGGAGGACATGGTGCACTTATTCAAAACTTAAATGAACTTGATGCTGATTTAATTTTTATTAAAAACATTGACAATGTTGTACCAGATAGATTAAAACAAGAAACTGTGAATTATAAAAAAGCCCTGGCTGGTTTATTATTTGACTATCAGGCGATTATTTTCACTTATTTGGAAAAGCTAAATTCCAATACAGCAATTACAGAGGATTATATAGCGGAGATTGAGGACTTTGTAAGCCGGAAACTTTGCATAATTCCACCTGATTCCTATGCTTCATATTCTTCAGAGCAGAGAATTAAGTATTTAACAAATAAGCTTAATAGACCAATCAGGGTTTGTGGAATGGTTAAAAATGAAGGAGAACCCGGTGGTGGGCCATTTTGGGCGGTTAATTCCGATGGTAGCAGCTCTCTGCAAATAGTTGAAGGTTCGCAGATAGACATGAATAACAGTGAGAAAGTAGCAATATTAAATCAATCCAGCCACTTTAATCCTGTGGATTTGGTGTGTGCTGTCAGAGATTTTAAAGGCATTAAATTCGATTTAACAAAATATATTGATCCAGCTACCGGATTTATTTCTGAAAAATCAAAAGATGGCAAAAAATTAAAAGCATTGGAATTGCCGGGATTATGGAATGGGGCAATGTCTGACTGGAATACTATATTCGTAGAAGTAGCGCTGATTACCTTTAACCCGGTTAAAACAGTTAATGACCTGTTAAGGCCTGAACATCAGCCAGGAAGCTAATTATTTTCAACTTTGAAATTACAATGATTTTAAAGGTGTTTTTACCTGGTAGTTTAAGCCTGATGCTGCGTTTTATTTTATAGATGTTTTTAAAGTACTTTTCAATTGGCCTGATTATTGTAAATCTTACAATAGATTTATAGAATCAGGTTTTTTGGTTCAGAAATATAACATTTTGATGTATTTTGGCAAAAAGCATGCAGCGTTTTTTGTATATATCTTTATACTGCATTCTGAAATAGTTTAGTTATTGAGTCAAAATATTTTAAATCAGAACCTTTATAAGTTGAGTTAGTTTAGTTTTTTATTATTATATTTATAGAATAATTTTGTATTTCAATTATTATTATGAAAAAATACGATATTGACGAGCATTTTTTAACAGGGATTTCTACTATTTATGATAGTATTATTGGTAATGGGATAAACCTGGTTTATATTGGAAAGTTTAATCATAATGTCATTAAGATGTTCAGCGCAATGGCTGAAGATGATATGAAAAAGACTGATACTGATGTCCTTACCAAAAGAAGAGTATATCATACCATAATAGAAATTTTGCAAAATATGAGTAAACATTCCGATGAAATTGCTGAAGCAAGTCATACCGGACGTGGATTGTTTATGATTGGGAAAAAAAGAGACAACTATTTTATAATTACCTCTAACAGAATAAAAAACAAGCATCTGTACTCTTTGAAAGTATCAATTGAGCAAATCAATAATTCCAATATTGAAGAGCTTAACGAGATGTATTCCACTCAATTACGCGATGGAAAGCTTTCTTCAAAAGGTGGTGCCGGACTTGGTTTGATTGATATTGCCCGAAAAACCAGTAAAGCACTTCAGTTTAATTTTATCCCAATTAATAATTTCTATTCATACTTTGTACTTAAGGTAATGATAGATAAGCGGAAAATTAGCGATTAATCAGCTTAAAAGATTTGTTTTCATTAAATAAAAGCTGCCCTGACATAATTAATTTTAAGTCATAGCTGTAAGATATTTGAATTAATCCTGTAATTTCCATTTGGCATTTTGCAGGCTTAGTTTCTCACCGCTCATTCTCTGAATGTACTCACCTTTTTTTGTCTTTAGTTTTTCTTCATCAAAAAATTCGCTCTTAATAATACCTCTTACAATAACTTTTTTCTCCGTTATGTCAGAGTGCCATTCTTCCAATCCTTCAATATAATAGCATTTTTTATTTTCAGTTAGTAGCATTGCCCCGGATTTAGTATTATAGGCTGTGCCCTTTATATCAATGATTTCTCCATTCATTATATCAGTTTTTAAAAATATAGCAACTCC
>JARGGF010000956.1 GCA_029210905.1 Bacteroidales bacterium
GGCGTTTATAGACTGCATCCAGCAATTTTTCATATTGGTTAAGCCTGTAGTTTTTGGTAATAGCCATCTTTTCCTCAACTGATTTGCCAGTAGGATCAACGCCAATTATTTCTTTCATTTGCTTATCGTACTGTTCTTCTAATGAAAGATATTCTTCTTTGGTAACAGGGCCTGCAGCGCGATAAGGTTGTGCATCATGTGCCCGTTTTCCGTAACCTCTTCGTAAGTTGAATACTCTCTGGAAGTTATACACCCTTTCCGACATCCGAATCATTTCTTCTTTATCGAATGGTTTGCCAGTAACTGCTTTATAAATAGTCACATAATTATCAACATGTTCAGGAACTTTTGCTGGTTCGTCTGTTTCAGCATTATTTTCAGGCTCCACATCATTCCATGGCAATTTGCATAAGCCCATTAAACCAAACCAGGTACGGAACATTGGGAAATAATGTAATGCTTCTGCTTTATCTTCGAATGTAGGTATCTGATTATTAACCATATCCATAAAAATCAACCAGGCTTCGTCGTGCTGAGGGCCTTTATTGGTCATAGCATATCCACCCTGCTGAGCTAAAGATTCTTTTGAAACATATTGTGAATATTCAAGGCCTTTGTTTTCCATGGCAATGTTATAAATAAAGTCAGGATCTCCCCAGCCTTTTTCAATAAACATTTCCTTAAGTTTACGCACACCCTGTCCGGCAATTACTCCAAATCCTTCTCCTTTAGCCACCTGGTGCAATAATTCCATGGCAGCATCGGCATTTCCGAAGTTTAATTTTAAGCCTCCGGTTCTTTCTTCATTTAAGATGCCGTTTTCGTAACATTCCATCAGAAAACCCATGATGGTTCCCCAGGAAATAGTGCAAATACCATAAGTATCACAGTAAAAGTTAGATTCAATAGTAAAGTCGGGATTAAAGATACCCATTATTGAACCTAATGATGAGGTAGTTTCATATTCAGGACCTTCCACCAATACTTTTGAACCTTTGTAAGGACCAGACCTTAATTCATAATTATCTACGCCTTTTGCACATGACATATTACAGCCAATCCAACAACCATCAGGTACCCCCTGTGTGAAATATGATTTCCAGACATCGCCATGAATTTTGTAAGCCTCCAGGTGTGCTCCAAATTTAAAGTTATTCACTGGGAGTAGATTATAATCGTTCATAATATTAGTAAGGTGGGCAGTACCTTTTGAACGCATTTCTGCTTGCGAATCGTCTAATTCCTTCATTTCGCGGTTGAAACGTTTTCCTCTTTCGATAATCGGGGTCATATCATGCACATTGTTCAATGTTCCTGTAATTTTTGGAACTTTTGCCACAATGGCTTTGATGCCTTTATCCCTTAAAACAGTTCCAATACCTCCACGACCAGCTTGCTTTAAGCGTACCTCTTTTCGTCTGGTGTCGTAAAAAGAGAAGTTTAACATTCCAATTAGGGAATGTTCGGCAGCGGTGCCTGAAGAAACAACAGAAATTTTAACCAAATCTTTACCTGAATCACTATTGGCAAATGCTTTGGTTAACTGCATTGCCAAAACATGTGAATCACTTGTTCCATCAGGTGCTTCAAGTATTTGAACTTTACCATCTTCACCATCGATAAATAAAATTACATCTTTATCAGTTTTTCCCTGAAGTTCCAGTGCATCAAAACCTGAGAAGTTAAGGAATGGGCCAAAATATCCACCCACATTACTATCCATTATTGAATCAGTTTGTGGTGATATGGTTACAACCAATGATTTTCCTGTTCCTGAGTATTGGGTAATACCAGCAATGGGTCCGGGAGAGATAATGATCTCATTTTCAGGGTCATTCCATTTTGTATCTGGCTTTGTAGCATCCCACAACAATTTAAGGCCGTAGCCTTTTCCACCAATAAATTTTTCCTTCATCATTTGGGGAACATCTTTTTCCTTGATGGTATTATCGCCTACATTGATATAAAGCGTTTTATCAGTATATCCTTTATCGAGTGGTGTAACATTATACGACCATTCTTTGATAAGCTTTAGCTTGTTTTTGAATTCGATTACATCCATTTTATCCAATATTAATAGTTGAATTATCCGTTTACAAAATTACGAATTAAAGTAGCATAAATCGAATGGATTCTTATGATTTATATCAATATGTAAATACTTGCAACTCGGTATGCGACAATTAATTGCAGTTAATGGATAATTACCAAAATAAATTCCGGGATTACTTTATTTTTCTTCTTTTTAATTCAGCACTTATGAGCAATAACTCCCTTCCGGATTGTCCTTTAACTGATGTGTTCTCTTCAGCCCGTCTTAAAAGGTATGGCAAAACGTGCTGAACTGGCCCATAAGGCAGGTACTTTGCAACATTGTAGCCTTTTTCTGCAAGATTGAAGCTTATATTATCACTCATCCCTAATAATTGAGAGAACCAAACCCTTGAATCATTGTTTTCAAGGCCATGCTCTTTCATTAATTCAGTGAGATAGGTTGAGCTGTATTCGTTATGTGTGCCATTAAATACAGAGATATTATTAATGTTTTCAATACAATATTTTAATGCAAGGTTATAATCACGATCAGTACTTTCTTTATCTGGT
>JARGGF010000957.1 GCA_029210905.1 Bacteroidales bacterium
ACCATTAATATCAAAGGTAAACTAGTTATTGGGAATACCGGTTTTGTAGAAGGTGATATTACTTGCGCAAACTGCGATGTTTTGGGTAAAGTAAATGGTAAAGTTAATGTTACTGAGCTACTTTCACTAAAAGCTTCGGCAGTTGTTGAAGGTGAGGTAAATACTAAAAAACTGGCTATTGAGCCAGGTGCTGTTTTCACTGTAACATGCAAAATGAATGACCAAAAAACAGGAACACAACCAACATCATCAACATTCCAGCAACAAAACGACAAAAAAGACAAAGTCGAGTCTAAATAATTATGCAAAATATTCAAGCCTGTCAATACAAATGATTGTAATTGTGTTGGCAGGTGTTTTTGGCGGCTTAAAACTTGATGAATATTTGCAGTGGAAAATTCCACTGTTTACAGTATTATTATCGTTACTTGGGGTTTTTGCTGCCGTTTATTTTGCAATTAAAGATTTTTTAAAAAAGTAGTTTATTCAAGAATAACTTTTAATACACTTTGTATCAATTTCATACTTCTCCCAACCATTTATGAAAATTTAATTTTTATAACTTTGAAGAAAATGAAAAAATGAGTGCATTCAGGGAAAAATATGTTAACCCTTTTACGGATTATGGCTTTAAGCGTATTTTTGGCGAAGAACCAAATAAAAATCTTCTTCTCGATTTTTTAAATGAGCTTCTAAAAGATGAACAAGGCCAAATTAAAAACATAAACTATTTAAAAACAGAGCAGTTAGGTGACACAGATACAGATAGAAAAGCCATATTTGATTTGTATTGCGAAAACGAAAATGGAGAGAAATTCATTGTTGAACTTCAAAAAACAAAACAAAATTTTTTCAAGGATCGTGCACTTTACTATTCAACTTTCCCAATCCGTGAACAAGCAAAGAAAGCGGACTGGAATTTTGAGCTCAAGGCAATTTATACCATAGCTATTCTTGATTTTGTGTTCGATGACGACAAATCTGAGCCTGAAAAATACAGGTATGATATAAAATTATCTGATATTGAAACCAACAAGGTGTTTTATGATAAGTTAACCTTTATTTATCTTGAAATGCCGAAGTTCAACAAATCATTAAATCAAATAAGCAACCGTTTTGAAAAATGGCTATACATCATTAAAAACCTTAATAAACTTGAGCGGGTTCCAGGTGAACTTAGAGAAAAAATATTTGAACAATTATTTGAAACAGCGGAAATAGCGAAATTTACACCCGAACAGCTACTTTCTTACGAAGATAGCCTAAAATATTATCGTGATTTAAAGAACTCATTGGATACTGCGAGAGATGAAGTTAGAACAGAATTGGTAAAAAATATGTTGCTTGAAAATGAGCCCATTAATAAAATAATCAAATACAGTGGCTTATCCAGGGAACAAATAATTAAAATTCAAAGTAAATTAAAAACCTGACTTATTTTATTAAAGTTCTATCGATATTATTTTCCAAATAATAAATAACTATTAACAAATACCTGCATTCACCTTACTAGCAAATAACCAGATAATAGCGACAAAAAAGTTTCATAAATATTTATTAACATACTCTATGCTCAAAACCTTTATTATCAAAATATTATCCTTCTCCTTAATTCTTTCAGCAATTTCATTTGTTTTGTTTTATCTGCTAATCCCTCAATATTATTTACAGGTTTTCCCTTTTCTGATTGTATTTTTTGTAGCACTAACCATTGGCGTGCACCTGGTACTTACCCGCGCCGGCAAAAAAGAAATCCGCCAGTTCTCCACTTACTTTATGGGTTCTATCACTGCAAAATTATTTATCTACCTTATTTTCATTATTATATATGTTTTCACTGACAGGGAAAATGCCGTTCCTTTTCTACTGACTTTTCTCTGCCTTTATATTTTATTTACTTTTTTTGAGACCTATTATTTGCTGGGGGATTTAAAAAAGGAACAAAACCAGGTATCGTAGTTTTTTTTGATAATCCCGGACTTTAATCTATTTTCAGCATAAAATGGGCTCAAAGCCTTACTCCTGATAATACAATTTCATTTTTTTCCGGATTTAGTTTTTAAACAAAAATGCACTGGGGGTTATGCCCCAATTTCGTAAATTGAAATAACATAAAATGCAGCCCAGGGTACGATGTTGATGTTTAATAAGAGGCTGTAGATCAAACTTGTATGACATGACATCCATGTTACTGAATAAATACATTCTAAAAAGTATTGACCCGTGCTGCTCTCCCTTATTATAGCAGGAATAGGCCATCTTCAACCGGGTCAGAAAAGATACCGATACTAATACCAGGAGCCAGCATTAAAAAAAATTTGCATAACGTCATAATATTTTTCTATTTTTACGACCCCAGCTATGGGAAACACTGAACCGGAGTCTGTATAAAATGAAAAAAATACCTCTTCACCCTATCATAATTATTATTAGCCTTTTTGCATTGTCGTCGTGTCTTAAAAACGACATAACTACCTTGCCCGAACCTGTTAAAAGACCCATAAATCTCTCCAATCCGGTAGAGGTATATCATGAATTGTCTGAACTTAACGATTTACCCGAAACCGAAGAAGAATATGATACTGTTTTTGTAGATACAAGCCT
>JARGGF010000958.1 GCA_029210905.1 Bacteroidales bacterium
TGTTTTACAGTCATACGCTTGTATTACTTCAAAGCCCTCATATAAAAGGAGCTTGGCAAGCAATTGCCTTAATTTTTCTTCGTCATCTATTACAAGTATTTTACCTTTGTTCATGTTCAAGAGTATAAACCTTATAAAATATCCCCTTCCATACTAGCTATTAATGTTATCGCCCGAATAATTATTTAGGTGAGAAAATTCTCAATATCCTTTGCATGCCCATAAAGTACCATAATATCGTTTTTTTTTAGTATTGTAGATGCATTGGCAACTTCATTAACCTCCAACACATCATGGCTAACTCCAAAAATATTTCTTTTTTTCACAGGGCTAATTGTGGTAAGCATGGTAAGGCTGTAGCTATTACGTAAGTCCAAATCGCGGAGGAGCTTTCCTTCATATTTCTCTGGCACTGTTGCCTTAACTATTGAGTATCCGTTGGAGAGATCAAAAGAATCAATATAATATTTGGTACTGAGCATTTTTGAAAGTTTGTCGGCTGCATCTGCTTCGGGGTATAAAATTTCTTCAATGCCCATTGAATTTAGAACTGTTTCCTGCAATGATGAAACTGCACGGCTAATTATTCTTTTTGCCTTTAGTTGTTTCATCATAGCGGTGGCCATAATTGATTCGCCTTCATTTTCGCCAATGCATATAATCACAGCATCAGTATCTGTTACAGGGAGATCTTTTGCCGCGTGGATATCAGTGCAATCAGCGCAAATTGTATGTGTGATATCATCTTTGAAGAGTTCTACTTTTTCCATCCTTTTGTCAACACCAATCACTTCGTGCCCCAATTGGGTTAGTTTTATAGATAGTTCTGATCCGAAATTTCCCAAGCCAATGATCAAAAAATTCATATTGTTGTATTTTAGTTAATTAAAACCCCCTCTTCAGGATATTGATAAAAAACAGTTTTGGTCCGTCTGAAAAAAGCAACTAACAGACTTAATGCACCCACCCTGCCAATATACATTGTAAAGATAATTATATATTTCCCGGCAAGGGATAAATCTCCGGTAATACCCCTGCTTAAGCCTACGGTGCTGAAAGCCGAAAAAACTTCAAAAAGCAAATCTGCGAAAATTTTATCTGAATCGGTTATCATCAGGGAAAAAATCATAATCCCTATAATGAAAATAGATAAAAAAACAAAAGCAAATGCCCGGTTTATTGAAGAAACAGGTATTTCCCTTCTGTTTATTTCAAGTCGATTCCTACCTTTTGCCAATGCTATTACATTTAAAACAGCCAGCGCAAAGGTACTTGTTTTAATACCACCTCCTGTGGAAGCCGGTGAAGCCCCAATCCACATTAAAAAAACAACCAGCATGGTAGTGGTCATGTAAAAGCCGGAAGTGTCCACCGTGTTAAAACCTGCTGTACGAGGTGTAACAGCCCCAAAAAAGGCGCTTACTACTTTTCCTGTTCCGTGATGTTCTGCAAGGGTATTATTATATTCAAGTAGGTAAAAAAGGGCAGTGCCACATATTATTAAGATAAGGGTGGTATAAAATACCAGACGCGTGTTCAGGTTAATCACTCTGGCCTTGTACAAAACCGCCCTTTGCTTGTTAATTCTTAGTACACGATTAAATATCAGATGTTTGAGATAAGCGAAAAGGTTGATTACCACCGGAAAACCTAGCCCGCCAATGATAAACAAGAATGCTATGATAAGATGAAGGGAATAGCTGAACCTGAAACTGATATCATAAAAACTGTTCTCCAGGGTTGAGAAACCTGCATTGCAAAAAGCTGAAACGGAATGAAAAATTGAAAAAAACAATTTAGTGTCTTCATCCATATTGTTATGACTGCCCAGGTTTAAATAGATAATGACCGTTCCAAATGCTTCAATGAGCAAAGTAAATATGATAATTTTTTTTAATGTTGCCCATACTTCGGTAATTTTACTTACACTGGTTAAATTGCCGAGCATAATCAGGTTTTGGTATGAAGCCCCTCCTCTTAGAAAAAGGGTGAAAAAACTGGCAAATGTCATGATGCCAAGCCCCCCAAGTTGTATCAGCCCCAATACAATGGTTTGTCCAAAAAGTGTAAAATAACTTCCAGTGTCAACTACTACCAGGCCAGTAACACATACAGCGCTGGTTGAAGTAAATAAAGCATCGGTAAAGCTAATTCCAGCGTAAGTTGCCCTGGGGAGGAGCAGTAAAAAAGTTCCCGAAAAAATGATAACGGCAAAACTAATTACAAATAAAAGTGCTGGATTGGTTTTTCGATATTTCAGGTTTAGATCAACAGCTGCCAGCTCCCTTACCAGGCTGACGATAAAGGCAAAAAACAACCAAAATTTATTTTCGAACAGTTCTATCAACGGTGTATCTGTTAGCGGAAAATACTTAGAACTAAAAAGTATGACGAGTGCAAAAACAAGATATAACCCGTCAATAACCCACAATTTAAGCTTAATTGACTGATAATTTAAAATATATTTAACAATAATAGTCCCGATTAAAAGAATTAGAAAAATGGTATACAGAAGGTTGATATATTTCAGTTGAATAATATTCTGCCTGAAACCCAAATCGTAAAGTACCAGGCACACTGCCATAAGGCTAATGTATAA
>JARGGF010000959.1 GCA_029210905.1 Bacteroidales bacterium
GCTAAAAACAAAAAATAAAAATAATATCTGGTTTTCATGCTTAATATTGGTCTTTAATTAAAGATAATAAATATTTACGAGAATTTAAAATCACAAAATCAATCATTTAGGATAGTTATCGTACCGGATCACCAACCTTGCCCATAAACATTATGGTACCTGTGGATACTTCTCTTATAACAAATAAAAAAGGTTTGTCAAAAATAATTCGGTTATCTCCTATTGAAGTAACCCCTATTCCAACAGATGTTGCAGCGGCTGCTTCAGTTCCTTGTTCATTCACTTCAATAAATGTTTTATGTTTAACTTCAGAGATATAAAGCTGACCATCACTATTGATTTTTGAAAAATCAGCACTATATGGGTTAAAAACAATTCCCATTCCCAAAGACGTTAAAATAGTATTTAAGGTTGCGTTGTAATCAAATTTAAAAGGAGGAAAAGTAATAGAAACCTCATCCGGGCTACTTAAAGCACCAGTCCAATTGTTCCAGTTTACAGGTGTAAAATCGGAGATTATTTCATTTGCTGATTTGGTGTCCGAAGGCAATATTAGGTCCATCACCCAATTACCTTGTCCGTAGGGTAGCTCAACCATTATAATATCTTCATTGACAAATTGCTTAATTTCAGCAGTCTGAGTCATCATCTCAATTTGTTTTACGGTTCCATCTTCATAATAAAAATTATGAAAATCGTTTAATGACATATCAAATTGATACTTCCAAACTCCTTTAAAATATATTGCATTAATTAGAAACATAATTGATTCAGCATTAATTTCATTAATAATGGAAGGTATTTTTTGATTGGTAATTGCAGCAACCCAACTATTAATGATATCCACAGCCCCTGAATCATCAAAATCCAGGGCACTAACTTTTGCATTATAAAAATTGTCGTTATGGTCAATAAAGTCCTGTAACACAGAAAAGGTATTCCGATACCAAATTGAATTTGCAATGGAAAGCTCAACATTTTTATCAACAGTCAGTAAAGCATCTGTAATTTGTTTATAGTTGATATTTACGTCTTCTGTGCTTAACCCGCCAATGCCCAGCACATTCTCTATAGCCTCTTTTGTATCTCCATTAGCACCATTATAGGTCATTGCTAAAACAATTGATACACTGTATGGAGAAATCATCCAGTTCTTTTTATCTGTTTCGGATATTCCGGTTTTTTGAAAAACCTCAATTCCAAAATTTGAAGCTGCATTAACCAAAGATTTACCTTTTTCGTTTAATTGAATGAGGATAGGTTCAGTTTCAACCAGATCGTCTTTTTTACACGATTGGAAAAATAATCCCAATACTATCAATAAGTTAATAATTATAACGCGGTTCATAACATAAAATTTATCTATTGTTTTTTATCCAATACGTTTGACATTGGAAAAACGTTGCAATATTCAAATATGTATTCAAAAAAAAATCCCCTTTCGGGGATTTTAAAAAATACTTATAATCATGGAAATTAATTTTGGCTGAAATAAATCTATATTCCTGCGATTTTCTCCAACATACTAGTTGTCAATGACTTAGGTCTTTCAATTGGATAACCTAATGCCCTGTCCCATACCAGGTTAGAAGCAACACCAATAGCACGGCCAATAGCAAATAACACTGTATAAAAATCATATTCACGCAGGCCATAGTGCCATTGTATCACACCTGATTGCGCATCAACGTTTGGCCAGGGATTCTTAGCTTTACCTTGCTCTACCAAAATTGGAGGGACAACTTTGTATAATACATCAACATATTCGAATAAAAGATCGTTTGGTAAATGCTTTAAACAAAAATCACGTTGTGCCTGATAACGAGGATCTGTTTTACGCAACACAGCATGACCAAAACCTGGAATCACCTGCCCTGAGTTTAAAGTTTCCCATACAAATTTTGTAACCAATTCTTCTGTCGGTTTTTGGTCACCGAGTATAACAATAACAGCCTGCAGCCATCTGAGAACCTCCTGGTTGGCTAATCCGTGCAATGGGCCAGCCAAAGCATTTGTCATTGACGAAATAGAATAATACATATCTGAAAGCGTACTATTGGTAAGGTGTCCAGCATGTGCACTGGCATTGCCACTTTCATGGTCGCTGTGGATGATAAAATACATCCGTGCAACATCATCATATGGTTTAGCAATTCCCATCATATGTGCAAAATTACCACCCATGTCTAATGAAGGGTCAGATTCAATTATGTCGTCATTTCTATACTTATGACGATAAATGAATGCACCAATTTCGGGTAGTTTAGCCAAAAGATTTAGCGCATCTTCATAAGTTGGATCCCAAAAATTCTGTTTCTGAATTCCTTCATCGTATTTTTTATAAAAAACTGATTCACGCTGCATCGCTAAAATAGCTGAGGAAAACATGATCATTGGATGGGTATCTTCAGGCATTGCCCTGATTACGTCAAAGACATATTTTGGCACCTTTTTTCTCTTGTTGAACTCTTCAGCTACCTCTTTTATTTCAACTTCAGTTGGAATGTCTCCTGTTAAAAGCAGATAAACAAGTCCTTCAACATAAGGCATCTCTCCACCCGGAGCTTTTGGTAATAATTTTAATGTGTCAAGCAAAGT
>JARGGF010000095.1 GCA_029210905.1 Bacteroidales bacterium
GCCTGGTTTTTTTAATCATCATTTATGCTTTCCAATTGCTTATTATCTTCTCCTGAAAAACAAAACGCCCAGTACAATACCAATACCAACACAAATTAATATCAATGGCCAATTATAATTTCCAAAATTCAATAAATCATTCCCATGCATCAGCCCTTTTAACCATTGCCATCCACCCAATAGCAGAAATGCAATTATTATAATTACCACTGCAATTATATAGGCTGTGTCGTTGTTTGTTCTTAAAACTCTTCTTCTGCTCATGATTTTTCTCCTTAAAACTATTTTTAGTGAATTTTCAGATCATTTTTTTATATTCGTTCTAATGTATGTTTTCATTGTTTGGAATAATTTCTTGCTTCATTTATTTCGTTTAAATTTCCATTTTTAGATGATTCCCGTTCTATTTTTATGTCGTTTTTAGCTGCATTAAGGAATCGTTCAACACCAGAGGCTGATTTATCTATACTGTTTTTTTGTTTCTTATAATCATCTATAATTAATTGTAATGTTTTCATTATTATTTGTGTTAAAATTTTGAAATTGAACTGTTTTTAATTATGTTATTGTAAAGTTAAGGCTAAAGCAAAGGATATGCATTACATAATTTATGTAAAGTGTTACATTATTCACACATTATTGAAGCCGGGCAGGACTGTTTTGTGAAAAAAGTTAGTATATGTCGTAACAACGCTTGATTACCTACAGATTATCCTCCATTTCGAAACCCGAAGTATCAACAAAAGAAATAAGGCACTTCCGGTCATCGTCTGTAACAATACCTTCCATATAAACCCTGCAAGGTGGATTTTGTCCATAACCCAGTTTTATATGGCACGATTTTTTTTCGTTGGTTTCGTATAAATTGTTTAAAAAACGGTTAAACACCCGTTTAGAATTTTCCTCAACAAAAAGCTTAAAGTTGCTGTTTAGTAGGATTATACGCTTATCTCCAAGTATTTCTGCAGCAGTAAAATTTAACTCATAGATGGTGGCTTCCGAATCGAGGGTAAGGTAACCCATGGGAGAAAAATCATAGAGCATGGTGTATTTTTTTAATGCTGATTCAGTGGTATTGTATGCCTGCCTTAATTCTTCGTTTTGCATTTCCAGTTCAATCTGATGAACCTGAAGTTCGTACATCAGTTTTTTTACTTCTATCTCGGTCAACATTTCGTCTCCTTGTTTTTTTTTACCTTTAAGCTTTAATTCAGCTTTTGAGCGTAACATACTGGAATTTGTAAAATCAATTTCTTCGTTATTCATAACTTTTGTTTTTAGTGATAATTATTATGCCTGCGGGCATTTTCATGTTATTAAGTAATACCTCTGCCAACCATTCAACTTCGATCACTTTATCACCCTTAGCTATTACCGGCATATTTAATTTGCCATAGGGGTATTGTTCCAGCTTTTCACGCAGGGTAAGTTCGGCTTTTTTCTGTTTTGCTTCAGGAACAAATAGTTGGATAAAACTGTTATTGATGACCAGCTCACGGTTTGTACCGAAAAATTGTTCGGACTGGAAGTTGAACTCCACTATTTTAAAATCGGTCGATAGCCTGATGATTACGTCGGATGATGAATTTAAAATGAACCGGTGCATTTGGGCAGTTTCCTGTAATTCGCCTTCAAGCTGCCTGATATCAGAGGTGTTAACGAAAGTAATCACCAGCCCGTCTATTCTATCGTCGAGGGTGCGATAGGGCATAATGCGCACAGTAAACCAACGCTTGTCTTTGGTGGGTATTTGTTTTTCTATTACTACAAGTGTTTTTATTACCTCCCTGGCATCACTTGCCAAATTTAGATAGGAGAGTTCGGAAGTTAAATCGGTAAAGGGCCTTCCGATATCACTTTTTATCAGGTTGAAAATTTTGGTTGTTTGGTTGGTATATCGCCTGATATTTAAATCTTTATCTAGAAACAGGGTGGCTATGTCAATACTGTTAAGCAGGTTTTTCATGTCGTTGTTTACCCGCGAATAATCATCTATCTTCGATTGCAGTTCGGCATTTACAGTTTGCAGTTCTTCGTTAAGGCTTTGCATTTCTTCTTTCGAAGTGGTCAGTTCTTCGTTGGCCGATTGCAATTCTTCATTAGCCGATTGTAGTTCCTCATTGGTTGATTTTAATTCTTCCTGCGAATATTGTACTTCCTCAAGCGTGCGTTGTATGTTTTCACGCATCCACTGCAGTTCCTCTTCTTTTTGTGCTTGAAGGTTTGAAGTTTTTTTGCGCTTTGTGGTATGTATTTTATCAATGGCATTGCTCTCGACGTCTTTAAATATTATCATTACCAGTCCCTTTAGGGGCGCGGGCTTATCAAGCCACTGAATTTCAATATTAATGGTTTTGGTTTCGTCGTGTGAGTTTGTTTTCATGTTACGTAAAACCACCGCTTCTTTTTTCATCACCACCCGGCGAAAGGCAACAAGGAATTCACTTTGCAGTCCTTCGCGCAACATGGCAAAAATATTGAGGTTTGCTTTGCCAACTGCGGGTTCAAGATATTTACCTGTGTGCCCGCTTATATAAACAATATCACCATTTACGTTTACTAATACACCTGGGGGCGAAAAATGTTCAAGGAGCATCTGGTCTGCAAGGGCTTGTATGTTTTTATGAGAACTTACAACATCCTGACTTTCAGTAGGTTCTATCCTGCTATGTGAAAATGATGATGGAAAATCGATCAGATTTGGAATTGCTGAGGTGACCGTACGGGCATAAATTTTTAATTTACTGTCGATGGGTTCAAATAAATGGCCCTGGCTACCAAGTGATTCTGAGCTTCCAAGTACCATTGTCCCATTGGGGGACATGCTGTAATAAAACAAGCCCAATATTTTTTTTTGTAATTCGGTATCAATGTATATCAGCAAATTGCGACAAAATAAAAAATCGATTTTGGTAAAGGGAGGATGCTGGATAATGTTGTGTTTGGCAAATACTAACATTTCCCTTATTTCGCTGTTTATCCTATAGCCGTCGTCAATTTTAACAAAAAAACGGCTTAAGCGTTTCTCAGAAACGTGGGCTGCAATATCTGCATGAAAAACACCTTTTCTTGCTGTTTCAATGGCTTCATTGTCGAGATCGGTAGCAAATATTTGTAAGGAGATGCCCCCATGTGGGTTCTTTTTTGCAAGTGCTTCTTTAAACGCTATGGCCAAAGAATATGCTTCCTCACCAGTGGAACAACCTGCTACCCAGGCCCGCAACGTGCTTCCCTCTTTAAGTTTTTCAAGTTTATCGGGGATAACTGTATCTGTTAATTTTTCCCATACAAGGGGATCGCGAAAAAAATTAGTGACCCCTATCAATAATTCTTTTAGCAGAATATCCACTTCCTTTGGATTTTCCTTTAAAAAATCTACATAGGCGGTAATCTTGTTTATTTTATGGATTTGCATCCGTCTTTCTATCCGGCGGTATACCGTGTTTTTTTTGTACATCGAAAAGTCATTGCCCGTTCTGTTCCTCAGAATAGTAATAATCTTATCCAGCGCACTTTGGTTTTTATAATCTATTGTTTGCACTGATTTTTCGATAGGCTTATGCTTAAATAAATCATGCAGCAATACAGGTAATTCGTTTGCCGGTGCCACAATGTCAACTTGCACAGAATCAATAGCATTGCGGGGCATGCTATCGAATTTGGCTGTTGTTGGATCCTGTACCATCACAATTCCGTGTTTTTCTTTTATTGAACCTATTCCTATTGTTCCATCGGAGCCCATGCCTGAAAGAATAACTCCTACAGCAAACTCGTGATGCTGGTCGGCCAAGGAATTTAAGAAAAAATCAATAGGAAGGCGCAAGCCTCTTGCCTCTACTGGCTTAAAAAGGCGCAGCTCCCCATTTAATACAGACATGGTTTTGTTTGGAGGAATTACATAAACACAATTTGGTTCAACTATTAAATGATCTGTTACCTGATACACCTTCATTTTGGTAACGTGTTGCAGCAACTCAGGCAACATTCCTTTTTGAGTTGGATCCAGGTGCTGGATAACAACATAAGCCATTCCGCTATCAGCATTTGCATTTTCCAGAAATTGCTCAATTGCCTCCAACCCGCCTGCCGACGCACCAATTCCAACAATGGGGAATTGTTTGGTTTCTTTTTTTAAAGAACTTTTAGCTAAAGATGCTGCGGATAGTTTTTTGCCCTTGCCCATAATTGAGTTTATTTGCAGGTAAATGTAATAAATATTACCATTGCTATTTTTTATTGGTGCTAATAAATTAAGAATTCCTTTCCTGTAAAATGAATATCATTGCAATACTTGAAATCTTTTGTAAACTAAAATTGTTGTACCAGGTCATTGGTTATTAGTGTATTGGTCATTGGTCATTAGTGCATTGGTTATTGGACATTAAGTTATTGGTCATTAGTGTATTGGTCATTGGTGTACTGGTCATTGGATATTAAGTTATTGGTTATTGGTGTATTGGTTATTGGACATTGGTTATTAGTGTATTGGTTATTAGTGTATTGGTCATTGGACATTAAGTTATTAGTATATTGGTTATTAGAAATGCGATTCGAAGCTTTACAATTGACAATACACTAATTATCATGGCCTTGCAGTAACTTTTGCATGCTTCTTGATTTTTTTAATTGAATGATCTTTTTTTATCCAGAGTCCGTAATGGTCATTTCCAAAATCTTCCCAGGTATCAAAACCCTCGGAGTATATGATGGTGTTATTAAATTGATTGATAATTTGCGTAAGGATTTCTTTTGGCTCATCAGGTGTGCCCATTGCAAGGTTCTTAACCAGGTGAATGTATGCCACACCAGTTTTGTTTAATTGTGCCGCCAGGTATTTATAGGTTTCTTCTATTTCGGTGTAATAATGCATATCACCAACCATACTGTACGGGGATAAACGGATTCCCGTTTTACCTTTACCAATAATATCCGATATGGAGGTTATTACTTCAATTAAAAACCTACAGCGGTTTTGTATATTTCCACCATAATCGTCACTTCTTATGTTACTTATTGGAGACAAGAATTGCTCAAACAAGTTTCCATTTGAGGCATTTAGTTCAATGCCGTCAAAGCCGGCTTCTATGGCATTTTTAACAGCAATTGCAAATTCTATTTTTGTATGCCACAAATCGCTGTTTGTCATAGCTTTAGGAATTGGAAAATCCTGCATTTGATTAGAATCAGTCCATATTTTGCCTACAACTTTTACTGCCGATGGTGCCAGTATTTCTGAACCGGTGCCCATGTTAAGAGGATGGCTTAATCTGCCGGTATGATTAAGATTAATAAAAATTTTTCCTCCTTCTTTGTGCACCTCACTTGTTGTTTTTTCCCAGATTTCGACTTGCCTTTTATTGTATATTCCGGGTGCATGAGCACTACCTGCACCATTTACAGATGGAGAAGTTCCCTCGGTGATGATTAAACCGGCCGTGGAACGTTGTTTGTAATATTCTTCCTCAATTTGTTTGGGCTGAACCCCAAAGGCACTGAATTTAATAGAGCCTATCATTACTCGTTTGTTCTTTAGGGTTACTGATCCTAATTTCAAAATCGTGCTGTTTTTTTTAAGCGTAAAATTCTCTGCCTTTTGCATTATGTTCAGGTAACCTTTTGCCTTTTTTTTACCAGAATATAAGCCTGTCAAGAACATTCCTAAAGCTTTATTTATAAGTCCGTATTTCATTTATTTAATTTCAGTTAAGAGATGAAATTTAGAATAAAATAACGTGCTGGTTTTAAAATCTAGGCACGTTATTTTTATTCTTTATCGGGTTATTAACCCTGGGTTATAAAATATATTAATACGTTGTTACAAGCGCAACCCTTCTGTTTTTTTCACGTCCGGCAGCGGTTTTATTATCTGCAACCGGATTGGCTTCGCCATATCCAATAGTAGTAATCCTGTCAGAACTTATACCTTTTGATACTAAATAGCTTTTAACAGCATCAGTACGCTCCTGCGAAAGGACAAGATTGCTGGCGTCAGAACCCTGACTATCAGTATAACCTTCAACAAGCAGTTTTGCTTTGTCATATTCGCTAAGTATTTTGGCAAGTTCATCAAGCTGAAACTTTGAAGATGCTTTTAGTACATCTTTACCACTTTCGAAGAAAACTTTATTGGCAATACTAGCTATTTTGGTAATTACTTCTTTAGTAATTTCCGGACAACCTTTATTTTCGATCATACCTTTTACTTCAGGGCAACGATCATCAATATCTGCAACACCATCGCCATCAGTATCAGGGCAACCATTTAAACTTGCTGGACCGGCTAATTCCGGACAACGATCATCTTGATTTAAAATACCGTCTTTATCATTGTCCTCTGGGCATCCGTCTGCATTTACCATATATCCTGCTTTAGTATCCGGACATTTATCTTTTAAATCTGTGACACCATCACCATCAGAATCGGGGCAACCTTTTAATGCAACAATACCAGCTACATCCGGGCAATCGTCGTTTATGTCGATGATACCATCCTTATCGGTATCGGGGCAACCATTTAACTCTTGAGTGCCTGCAAAACCAGGACATTTGTCAAGATAATCGGCAATTCTATCATTGTCAAAATCAACCGGACATCCATTTTGATCAACAGCAACATCTTTTGGGGTGTCGGCACACTTATCATATCGGTCGGCAATACCATCATTATCGGCATCTTTTTTCTGACCAAAATTAAAGGTCAATCCTACTGAGTGAAACAGATAGGCATCATTTATATCCCCTACGCTGCCATCGCGTTCATCATTAGTGGAATACATGAAGGTTTCCTGCAGATTAAGCATAAGGCTGGGTGTTATTCTGATGTTTAGTCCTCCACCAAATGATGGTGCCACAAAATCTACCTTTTTTTCAGTAATTTCCAGATTTTTGTCAAACAACAAAGCTCCGGCACCTACAAATACATAAGGTCTTAGTGCAAATTCAGGGCTAAATAAATTAAACCTGAAATTAAGAAGGGCAGAAGTAAAGTTGTTATTAAAATAACCTTCGGGGCGGTTAAAGCCCAATACCCCTTTGGTAACCAGCAGGTTTAAATCAATATGTTTTCCCAGGTATGTTGAAAATGATATACCGCCAAAACCATAAAATGCCATGTCTGTCTTATAAAAATCATTTCCCAGGTCTCCCTTGTATTGGGTTGCTCCTCCATGGAATCCGATGTTCCACTTTTTGTCTTGCGTTTGTGCATTACCAAATGTAACGAAAGCAAGGAATGTAATTAAAATTAATAGTTTTTTCATGTGTTTATTTTTAAATTGATTTGTATGCTAAGTTTGTCACCACAAAGGTCGGCAAGTCTACTGTAAGAAGTGTTACAGAACTTTCGGAATTAGTTACATAATTCTCATGTTTTGTGGAAGTTACCGTCTTGTGAATTGTGAAGAATAAATGTATATGTTGTAATTAAAAAAGGGTAATATTGTTTATTCCAAAAATTCAGGTTTATTTTGTAGCCTGCTTAAGTTTTTGAAGAATTTCTTGCATCCTGCATTTCTGTAACCATCTCTATTTGATTAGATGCCCACTCAATTATTAAACCCGTTTTATACTTTTGAAGAAATCTTTCTGCTGCAGTTCTTGATCTAACAGGCCATTTTTGTGCCTTTTTAAGGTCTTTTTGTAAAGTTTTTGTTGTTTCCATTTTATATAAATTAAGTTCCATTAACATTTATCTTCATTGGCCGATAAAATGTAAAATTCAACTTTACATAAAAACCAAGATATGGCAACAAGCCATTAATAAACTTACTATAAAGTTAAGACCTTCTTATTTGATAAGTGTTACAAAACTTTGCAATAGAGTTACATGATTCGCACATTTTGAGTAACAAAGGTGCGGTACTTTCTAAATAGGGATTGCTTCGTCTCTCGCAATGACGATCAAATCAAGACCGTCATTGTGAGGGATCTGTCCCTTTTTGGCGAAGCTAATAATCCAGATAAGTTTTTATCCAAGTGCATCATAAAAACGAAGCCTGTTTTTGAGGTTAATAATTTCATCCTGCAGGTTTTCAATTCGCTTCAATAAATAGCTTATCGTCTCAATCCCTTCCAGGTTAATATCCAGCTCATAATAAAAACGGACAAATTTTTCAAGTTGAGGGAGTTGCTTCTTTTCAACAAAATACTTTGACTCAATGGTGCTGATTTCGATTAATCCGTTTTGTTGCAAAAGGTTTACAAATGAAATCTCGATATTGTGATTTACACAGAATTCATTTACTGCTATTAAATCATCTATATTCTTTGGTTCCATAATACTTCAATGTTATTTATTGGTGTATTTGTATATTGGTGTATTTGTTTATTTGTGTATTTGTCTATTATAAGTATACCATTTTACTAATATACCAATTACTAATTTCAAAATATCTAATCTACTTTGAATACGATTTTATGATTTTGATAATTCAGTAAATAAATTCTTTTGCCTTTCGGTTAAATTGGTTGGGATTTTAACTGTATAAGTTATGTATAGGTCTCCGAACTGCCCATCGGATTTATAAACAGGAAATCCTTTCCCTTTTAGTTTTACTTTAGTTCCATTTTGTGTTTCTGGCTTTACTTTAAGCTTTACTTTTCCGCTAAGGGTGTCTATGGTAATTTCACCGCCTAATACTGCTGCGTATAAATCTATGTCAAAATGTATATATAAATCATTACCCAGCCTTTTGATTCCAGGATGATTGGCTATTGAAAATGTGATGTACAAATCACCGTTTGGTCCGCCATTTATTCCCGAACCACCATGTCCTGCAATTTTTATGGTCTGTCCATTTTCAATTCCGGCAGGGATGGTTATTCTTATGTTCCTTCCATTTACAGTAAGTGTTTGTTTGTGAGTTTGATAAACATCAGTAAGGTTGAGCTGTAATTGTGCGTTATAGTCTTCGCCCCTGAATTTTACCTGCCTGTTTCTGCCGGCATTTGCTGAACCACCAAACATCGATTCGAAAAACTCAGAAAAATCACCACCAGTTTGTGCCTGAGAGTACTTTTGGCCACCAAAACCTGATGATTGTTCCTGATATTGTTTTGCATTTTCAAACTGTTCAGCATGTTGCCAGTCTTTCCCGTACTTATCGAATTTTTTTCGTTTTTCAGGGTCACTCAGTACTTCATTGGCTTCATTGATTTGCTGAAAGTTCTTTTTCGCTTCGGAATCGTTAGGATGCAAATCGGGGTGAAATTTTCTGGCAAGTTTTCGATAGGCCTTTTTAATGTCGTTTGCTGTGGCCGTTTTTTCTATTCCTAAAACCTTGTAATAATTGATGAAAGTCATTTGTCTTATAAATATAAACCTAATGTATGCTCACTCCAAATAAATACCCGATCAACGCAGACATTACCATCGCAATCGTACCCCAGATACAGATTCTCCATACAGATTTGCTGATTGAAGATCCACCGACCTTTGCAGCAAGGGTTCCTGATAAAGCAAGAAAAAGAATGGAGAACCCATATTGGAAAAATATCATCTGTTTTAAGGGCGCAAAAACAGCTAATAATAGAGGAAATATTCCACCTACTATAAATGAAGCTGCCGATGCAATGGAAGCTTGCAAGGGTTTTGCCCGTGAAATTTCATTAATACCCAATTCATCTCGTGCGTGTGCTTCCAAAGCATTATGAGCAGTAAGTTGTTTTGCAACTTCTATGGCTATACCGCTGGTAAGGCCTCTTTTTTCGTATATTTTAGCTAGTTCAGTTAATTCAATTTCAGGCGTATTAACAAGTTCGTTTTTTTCCCTTTTCAAATCTGCGGTTTCAACGTCTAGCTGCGAACTTACAGAAACATATTCACCTGCGGCCATTGACAA
>JARGGF010000960.1 GCA_029210905.1 Bacteroidales bacterium
CTGCGATTTTGTTTGCTGAATTCCAAGAACTGCAATCAATAAAATTAAAATAAGCTTATTTCTATTCATGATTTTATTTTGTCTGATGTTTTTCAAACGGAACAACCGCTGAAAGTATTGCATTTGGTTTTTTGCCTTTTTTAGCTGTTAAATAATAATTTGCGAAAATATAACTTTTTATTATATTTTATGCTCTACTTGCTCACTTGTTTTGCCAAATCTTCTTTCACGGTTTTGATAATCTAAAAGTGCTTCGAAAAAGTCTTCCTTTCCGAATTCAGGCCAGAGTTTATTAGTAAAGTAAAGCTCAGCATATGCAAGTTGCCATAAAAGAAAATTGCTAATGCGAAATTCGCCACTAGTGCGTATCATCAATTCAGGATGTGGTATATTATGGGTAGATAGGTTTTTGTCGATGATGCATTCGTCTATTTCATCAATTTTAATTTCTTGATTTACAGCCAATTGGGCTATTTTTTTTACAGCCTCAATAATTTCCCACTTGGCACTATAGCTCAATGCAAGTACTAATGTAAGCCCTTTATTGTTTTTGGTTTGATCAATTGCTTCGTAAAGCTTTTTTTTAACATTTTTTGGCAAAATATCGTGGTTGCCAATGGAAAGTAATCTGACATTATTTTCCATTAATTCTTTAGTTTCTGAATTAATTGAAGAAACCAAAAGTGACATCAGGGCATCAACTTCTAATTTGGGCCGACTCCAGTTTTCTGTAGAAAAAGCGTAAAGTGTAAGATAATCAATTTCCATTTCACCTGCGGCTCTTACAATTTCCTTTACCGATTTGGCGCCTTGTCGGTGGCCAAATACTCTGTTTTTACCTTGTCGTTTTGCCCATCGGCCATTACCATCCATTATTATGGCAACGTGCCGGGGCAACTTTTCTTTATCGATTTGATTGCTTATTGCCATCGAAACGTTTGTATGAAATAATAAAAAACTAATTACTGTAGGCAGGACATTTGCTGCTTCCGAGTGCAAATTTATAAGTTAATGTGATACCTGCAAAAGAATACCAATCTTTACTGCTGGTATATGTTCTTTGTTTATTATTAAAAGTGGCACTCTCACTAAATGTTTGCTTTGGTAATTGATCAATGTAATCAGTGAAGGTCTTTCTATAAGTCCATTCTGCAGCAATCCCAAATTTCTTGGTAAAAGCATACTTTAAGCCAACACCAAATGGGATAACCGGATTTACCGGAATGCTGCCTTCCTCCACGGGCATTATCATTGCACCAAGGCCAATAGTCACAAAAGGGCTAAAAAATTCAGAACGGCTATTAGGCTTATAGGGTAAAAAATTAAATTCTAACAATACAGCAAATTCAGTAATTTTTATGTTAAAGTTATGGTTTCTTTGCTGTTGATATCCATTATTTGAGTTAGCATCGTTTCCGCTTAATGAAGCAAACATGCCGTTAAACCGGAGTGCATATCTGGAGTTTAAATCAAGTTTATACACCACGCTAAAAGCAGGTTGTGCAGCATAAAATAATTTGCTTTGATTCAGATCGCCCATATAATATCCTACACCTGCAAACAAGCCAATCTCATGAAGCTTTTGTTGAGCATTTGAAATTAGCGGGAAAAATAATATTGCCAGCAATAGGATAATATTTTTGAACATGATATTTATATTGTTGCCTGTTAAAACTTTGGTAAGCCAGTATTGTCCCTCTTTAATTTATAGGTAATTGTAACTACAGTAAATAAGAATGCATCTTTGTACTTTGGATTACCACGCCTTGGTGTACCCGACTCATATGGTGGAAGATCGTTCCCATCAATATCAGTATGCCTGTCGGCAAGTATACCAGCAACTTCACCATAAGCTGCAGAAATTGCATTATTATCGAAGTATTTATCGTGTGCATCATCAATATAATCAGAAGTGGTATAGGTATTTGAGATTTCAAGACCTACAGCGAATTTTCTGTTTAGACTGTACTTTACTCCTAAACCTAGTGGCCACCCAATGGCTATCTTGCTGTATTTTGCAGGGTTGCCAGGGAGTCCCTGACCTTCGGTGCCAAGCGGTTGAAGAGCGTATTTGGTTCCATCAAGCTTTGCTTTTGGATTAAAATAATTGATGGAAAATCCTGTAAATGCGTATGCACTAAAATTTCTTATACTATGAAGGCTCGAGAAAGAATATCTTGGATTTGATTTTTCCCTGATAAAGTAATATTCGCCATGAGCACTAAATTGAATAACATTAGAGGTGAAACTAAGATTTCTCATTTTTCTGCCATCAGATCCTGACAAAGCATCATCAGCAGCAAGTACTGCCCAGGTTAAACCAGCTTTAGCTGATACCATTTCTAAAAACCGGTAGCGGTATTTCAGACTCACAACCGGCCTGGTTGAAGCAAAGTCAAGATCCCTGATTCCAAAGAAGTGAGCAGCGTCTTTTGCTCCTCCTCCTAAATCACCCATAAAATGACTTATACCAGCATCCAGTACAAGAGAATGACGTTCATCCCTCCATCTTTGAGAAAATGTGCTGTATGTAAAAAGCAGAAAGGTGATAAGGGTTACAAATCTGACCATAATAATTCTCTTTATTTTTTGAATT
>JARGGF010000961.1 GCA_029210905.1 Bacteroidales bacterium
AGCTGTGCCTGTTTGATTAATATTTCCGGAGAGTGAAATATTACCCAACACTACCATGTTTTCAGAAATATCTTCTCCTATTCTCAAGTACCTGGCATCACCTCTTACCTGGTTGAAATATTGAGGATGATCATCATCGCCAAGTCCATCCAGTTCCCCATGATCTGATATACCAACTGATATTTTTGTCCAGGTTCCCCAGGTGCTTCCTGTTTTTTTTATACCCCACATTTCAAATACACCAAATGTGTAGGTAGAATAACGCAAATCAATATCAGTATTACCAAAAGCCTCTAATGTGCCTATTTTGTTAGCATCATCTGGTAATTGCAAAGTGTTTACATTCGTGCTATAAACTTGGTAAGGCTCGGCATTATAAGCACTGTTGTTGAATAAAGTACCTCTGTTTACAAAATATTTGTCTGCATTTAACTTGTAAGACCGATATCCACTTTCAGCAGTTACATCGGGTAGTGTTATATGAAACAGACCATCCTTTATGATATACGCATAATCCCTGTCGGTTAATTTCATAATCTCCTAATCGTTAAAATTATAAAATTCACCATCTTCAAATTGGTACATTGCTGGAATTATGTAAACATTATTTGCGAATGCTGCCCTTTCTTTTGATTTCCAAACAAGGTTTAATTCTATCTTGTTTAAATCTGCAACATCTTTCCCTTTGTCAAATGATAGTTCCATAAGGCAGGCATTACCATTCTGACCTAATAATCTTGATTGATTGTTATTGTCTTTTACAATTGCAATTATCTTATTGGTATCTGTCCTAATGCTGTCATATAATTTATCAAGATCGTCCTGTGCAACAACTCCCTTAAATTCATATTCAAAAAGGTTAATTCCTTTAGGAGTTTCTTTGAATGAACTGGAATTGAAGGTAAGATCGGGAATTATAAAAGGTGCTGTTGAAATCATACTTACCACCTGTCCCTTGATTATTTCAATGTCCTGGACAAGTTGTCTTTCAAAAATAAATTTGAATTCTGCTATACCTCCAAGGTTACTGTTTTCTCTATTGAATTTTAAGTCGCTCATGCTGTTTTTTTAGCAAATTTATGGACAGATTTAAGGTTTAACTGGTTAAATGTTCCTTGATGCAGTATACAGCGTCTTTTTTCAATAAATCTGGTAAAATTTCTGTAAAAAGATTCATATTTTAAATCATCTTCCGTAATTCCGTGCAATAAAAAGAACTTTTCCAGTGCTATTTTTTGCTGTTCACCTGCCAGGATCATATCCTTTAGAAATACACGAAAATCATAGTACATGTCTCGCTGAATTTGTTCCCGGAATACCCTCCTGCTTTCTGCACTTAAGTTGTTGTAAAAGTATACGTTCTTAATAGCGTTAAAAGGAAGCTGTATTTTAACCCTGTTAACATGATGATCGGCAGGCTTTGACCTATAATTGCTTATTAACCTGGTCAATAAAATATTGTAATCGTGTTTTGGCGCAAAACTAAGCGGTTCAACCTTAGTTGTTGATTCGGAGATCAAATACTTTTTTAAGTATTCAGGCATTTCTATGTAAACCGATATCGGGCTCATTGCAATTATTTTTAGTTATTACAAAAATAATCATGCCATATAACAATAACGACATTAAAATTAAGACTCAGATAAAAAATTTATAATTGAAAATCAGGAGTACTTATTTCCCAAAATTTCAAAAAAAATGAATTTTCAAAAAATAAGTTACTTTTTTTGACTTATAACTACATAACTACATTTTTCCAGTCATAGCAATACTTTCAGCGTTTTTGGCCTAAAAACCCATACTACATGGAACTACACAACCTACATAACTAATTTTTTAGTTATGTAGGTCTATGTAGTATTGTGTAGTTATGTTTTTTATAACTACATGGCTTTAATTAATTGAATATTAATTAATTATAACTACTTTATGTAGTTATGTAGTTATTTTAGCTAAATAATAATATTTTATTATTTAGTTTTTATTTTACTTGTTTTTTGCTCTAAATGCTAATTATTGAACATAAAAAAAGCGAAGCTGGATGGCTTCGCTTTTTTTTAATTGCTTATTAATTTAATGCAGTTCCAATTGCATTTTTGATAACCTTTCTTTAATTATTTCCGAAATAACTTCATTGTGCTTATAATCATTAATTGGTTGTGCGTTTATACGCTCTGCCATCCGGGTAGCATAATCTTCGTCAACAGGTGTTAACCCATAAACAGAATCAGGATTATGATACTTTGTGAATGCAGGTGTCTGCTTTGTTCGTGGAACATCAATTCTCACATAAGACTTTCCGGCAATAACCTGTTCTGTGACTAATCCTGCCAATTGGTTGTGCCCAAATAGTTCTACTATAGCCCAACTACTAAAATTTACTTGTTTTTCTTCCATAGATTTACTTATTTAATTTCAAAATACTCATAATTTATACTTTGTCCCCTGGTTACTTTTCCATCCTGGCAAAGTAGTTCCAGTTCCAGTTCCATTTGTAAGAACAATTCTTTCCAGATTTCTTTCTTCAGAGCAAAGTCAGGTACCTTGTTTTGTTCCTGTTTTTGCTTGTGGATTTTTTCAATTATTTCAATGAT
>JARGGF010000962.1 GCA_029210905.1 Bacteroidales bacterium
TAAGGCCGCCAGACTAACTATATAAAGTGAATAAACCAAAGTGCTTAATTTTAGCTCCTTCAATTCTGATTTTTTTTTGTTTATTACAAATTTTAATAATAACAGATGATAAATTACATTTGACAATATTCCCAGGAATATGAGCACTGCATTACCACAACTTAATATTGAATTAAAATCCTGTGCATAAAAATCAATTTGCTCAACATTAAAGTACCTCAAAAGAGCAATCGTGAATGCAAAAATCACTGGAAGAGTATGTAAAATAATGTTTTTGGAAAGAACTGCTCCTGTTAATGATTTTAAATAAAAATAAAATAATGGCCCCCACATAAAAAGGACAACTATCCCCATCATCCCAATATGTGCCTGCCAGATTAAATTTGCCAGATCGTAGAACACGTTACCAATTAAAGTAAGAATCAAACAAAGATTGAATAGAAAAAAAGCTGGAATAAACGATTCGTTCCTTTTCTGCATTCGGTATGCAAAAAACAATAATGTGCTACCGTAGAACGCAATGGCAAACAGTAGGAATACCATATAGTTAAACTGTTTGACTCCTCCCAAATCCTGCCAATTTTCAATCTTTGCATAATAAACCAAACCTTGTTCAACTTTTAGTTCCCTATTTGGAATGTATTCATTTAAGGCATTGGTTTCAACCTTGAGCCAGCTACCTCTGCTAAATTTAAATTCAATTTTACTTGTATCAAGAGAAATTGTTATTGAATATTTTCCATCCAGTTGTGGATGTAGTATGTAATTATTATCATTTACATTCCAATCATTGAATGTACCAGTAATAAATATTGTGTCTTCATTTGGGGTGGTATTAGGAAGGGATTCAATAATGAATGTAACTTGTCCTTCTATTACAAGCGATAATAGGTTAAATATAAGAAAAAGGATAATTCGCATTCCTTTTAATATAGGTTCCACAAGTTTGGTTTTTTTAAGCTCTTCCCGACCAAATATACAAAATTAAGTAGAAAACTATCATTAAAATTTTAATTGTATACTTGCTATCAGATAAAATATGATGCCTAATGTGTTGTTGGGCAAAGATTTCTAATACTATCAGAAGAGAATATTGTCAACCAATGCAAAATAAAAATTACCAAAAAAATGAATAAATCTTTAACTTTACATATTCTAACAAGTCAAAACAAATCTAATTATGAGACAAAAAAAAATGTTTAAGCTAGTAAGCAATCTTGTATTACTGCTTTTAATCGGTATTAATGCACTTAACGCACAGGTGCATCCGGATTTTACAATTACAAAATCTATTCCTACAACAAGTGTAAAAAACCAATATAGAACAGGGACTTGCTGGAGTTTTGCCACTATTTCATTTTTGGAAACTGAAGCACTCAGGTTAGGCAAACCAGCTTTCGACTTATCTGAAATGTATATTGTTAAAAAGGCGTATACTGATAAGGCAAAAAAATATGTCCGTTATCACGGAAAAGCTAACTTTTCTGAAGGTGGACAAGCACATGATGTGCTAAATGTAATTAAAAAACATGGTTTGCTAACAGAAGAAATTTATCCTGGATTAAATTATGGATCAACTACTCACAATCATTCTGAATTGGTTAACTTGCTCACAGGTATGCTAAATGGATTAATCTCTGATACCAGGTCCGGCCCATCACCCTCATGGTTGCCTGCCTTTGAAGGCTCAGTTGAATCATATCTGGGAAAAGCTCCATCTGAAATAAAATACCAAAACAAAAACTACGACCCCATAAAATTTTCAAAAGAGGTGGTTGGTATTAATCCTGATGATTATGTTGAACTTACTTCATTTAAAAATTACCCTTATAATAAAATGATCAACCTGGAAATTCCCGACAACTGGTCTCATGATTTATATTATAATGTATCAGAAAATGATCTGATGCAAGTAATAGATTATGCACTAAATAATGGTTACTCGGTTGCCTGGGATGGTGATGTTAGCGAAGAGGACTTTAATCACACAGCTGGAACTGCTGTTTTATCATTAAAAGAATCAGATGATATTATTATAAATGGAATTGATAATATGAGGCAAAAAACCTTTGATAATTATTCTACCACTGATGACCATCTTATGCACCTTACCGGATTAGCAAAAGATAATAATGGTTCAATTTTTTATCTTACTAAAAACTCCTGGGGCGAAAACAGCAACAAATATGGAGGTTATCTTTACATGTCGCAGTGGTATGTTCAGTTAAAAACTGTTGCTATAATGGTACATAAGGATGCTTTGCCAAAAGATATCAAGAAAAAAATAGGACTGTAATCTACTGACAATTAATTAATTAACCAGAAGATTGCATCCTCGTATATCACTATTGTCAAAACGGCCAAGTACTTCAAACTGGCCGTTTTGGTTTATTTTTCCCAGGTCTTTGGTTTCAATAAAAGAACAGGAATATAAATTGGCTAAATCTATTACATTAATTCCTCCGGACTTTCCCTTTTTGAGAAATGTGAATGGATCGTAAGTATCCCTGATTAAGATTTTCATCCAGGTGGGGGTGTCAAATAATCCATTTCCCTTTGAATAAGCCTGTGTTAGCAATTCTGTCATTCCA